>CAZPBP010000032.1:0-10788 GCA_964584845.1 uncultured Hippea sp. | reverse complement strand
ATACACCTTGGGGAGATAATATCGCAGGACCTCCGCCGATACCGCTTCACATTCCAAAGCAGAAACTTGTCGGCAACACATTAATCGTGGGTTAAATCTTACTAAGGAGAAACTATGAATCAGTCAGTAAAAGAATGGTTTGAATCAAGAACGGGATTAGGGAGAATTTTTCATAAAGAAATGGTTGAATATAGAGTGCCTAAAGGTTTAACATTACCATACTCACTCGGCATGCTGGCGGTATTATTTTTTGTTATACAAATTGTAAGCGGTATCTTTGTGCTGATGTATTACAAGCCCGATGCGAAACTGGCATTCGACAGCGTAAACTACACCATAACGCAGGTTGTTCCATGGGGATGGTTTTTAAGGTCGCTGCATGCAGTAGGCGCAGGCTTTTTTATGGCAATAATATATACTCATATGTTTACAGGCGTCTATTATAACGCGTACAAAAATCCAAGACAGCTTGTTTGGATTATCGGATGGGTAATATATATGGTTATGATCCTTCTGGTTCTAACCGGATATCTTCTTCCTCAGGGACAGCTTTCATACTGGGCAAGTGAGGTAGTCAGCGAAATGCCGACAGCTATTCCGCTTGGCATAATGGACAAAGTGTCTTTATGGATAAAAGGCGGATTTTCAGTTGGAGACATTACAATCACAAGATTTTTTGCACTGCATGTTGTATTTTTACCGCTCCTGCTGATAATCCTCGTCTTTCTTCATATGCAATTTTTTCATCAGACAGGTGTTACAAGTGCCGACGGACGCGAAGTTCACGGAAATGAAAAAGAAACGGTTCCATTCATATATGTAACCTTGAAAGAAGGCGTCATAATAGCAATCGTATTAGCAGCATTTTCATATTTTATATTCTTTAATCCTGCCCCATTTACACCTTCCGCTAATTTTGCTCCTGCAGATCCAATGAGAACACCTGCACATATTGCACCTGAGTGGTATCTAACGGCTTTTTATGAGATCTTCAGATCTATACCGGGCAAATTTCTCGGTTTTATGGCAACCAATATGTTCTTAATATTTCTGCTTTTATTACCAATTCTGGATACATCAAAAAAGAAAAGCGCAACAAAGCGTCCCCTGTTTTACTTTATGTACCTGTTGTTTCTTCTCTCTTTTGCAGTACTTTCCATTGAGGGCACGCAGCCGGATACAGCTCAGTCAATAGTAATTGGACAAGTATTCTTCTTTATCAATATGTTATTTTTCGCAAGCTTACCGGTGATAGCTCATTTTGAGAAAAAAAAGGAGGCAATACAGTGAAATTCCTGCGTTCAATTCCAATTGTTATAATACTTGGCGGGCTGTTCTATACTCTGTGGAGCGGCATTCTGGAGCCGTCGGAATGGAAGGTTCCTCAGTCTGCCGAGGTTATCAAGGCAAAAGTCGGCGAGATTCAGTTAGTTAAAGAAGGCACAAAAATATTTAAGACGTCTTGCGCCGCCTGCCACTCCTTGAGATACAAAAAAATATATCCGTTTTTTGTCAATGCACCAAATGAAAAACCACTCTTTAAAATCCTTATGAAAGAGCACAATGGATTTTTGACAAGAGATGTTTATGAATCGGCTTTTGCGCTTCAGTTAGAGGGACTCAAGGCAGCATTCGGATCGGTTCCTCCGGATCTTTCAACCGCATATGTTTATCTCGGTGAGGGAAAATTGTTTAATATCATCAAAAATCCACAGAAGGTGCTTCCGGGCACTAAGATGCCTAATCTGCATCTAAACGACAAACAGATTTTGGCGGTATCGGCATTTCTGAAAACCGCAATACTGCCCACCGCAAAAGAAACCGGCAGGAGACATCTTATTGGTATAATTGTTATCATATTCTTTATTATTCTCGCAATACTGTTAGCATTGTACAGAAAGGTTGTATTGGAAGAAGACAACATAGAAGAATAGACATTAGAAAAAGAAAAAATCCGATTCAGGCAATCGGGTTTTTTCTTTAGTTTATTCATCAACCTTGTATGCCGTGAGCTATTTTCCCGCAAAACTAAAAATTTGAGCATAGGTCGGCAAAAACGAAAAGCGTTTGCAAAATCCATACCCATCTTAAATCAACTGATCCGAAGACAATTCATCGAGTAGACATACAAAATTTCCAATAACGGCCGGCAATGTAAAAAAATTCGCTTTCACGCTGCATCAGAGTGTACCTGAATAGACAGATAGGTTGATTCTGTGCCTTTATTAAGGCCGCCGAAGTAGTGTTCCGGTGCATAAGGTGAGGTATATAAGATAACTTACCTTATGCAAAACAAGTTATAATTTCCAATATCTTAAAAAGTAAAATAGCACAGAAAGAATTATGCTGACTAATATACTTATACCGATAGGAAAATAAAGTGTAAAATTTTTCTTATGAATCACTATATCCCCCGGCAACTTAGATATGTTTACACTATTTAACAGGAACAAAACTCCGCTTATCAAAATAAATATTATTCCTATTGCAAAAAATAATTTCCATGGCCGATCCATATTCAAAATCGATTATCTGTTTCCAAGCTGTCTTGATCTCTCAGTGGCTGCAGACACGGCATCTATAAGTGCCGATCTGAATCCTCTTTGCTCCAGAACAGACAATCCGTATATTGTCGTTCCGCCCGGAGATGCTACCATATCTTTGAGTTCTTCAGGATGAATTTTTGTATCAAGCACCATTTCTGCGGCCCCCAAAACACTCTGAGCTGCAAGCAAAACAGCATTCTGTCTGTCGAGACCCATTTTTACCGCCCCGTCGGCAAGCGCTTCAATGGCGACAAAAATATAAGCAGGTCCCGACCCTGAAAGACCGGTAACTGCATCCATCAAAGATTCATCATTTATTACCGCCGTCTTGCCGACTAACGACAGAAGAGCAACAGCCGCCTCACGGTCATCCGATGTTGTTTTCGGACCGCAAAAAATACAGCTCGCACTCTGACCGACAAGTGCACAGATATTCGGCATTATTCTTATAAGACGTCCATTATTTTTTAGATGATATTTGATATCGTCAAGTTTCACACCCGCAGCAACAGAGATGATAAGTTTGTTGTCATCAACCGCCTGACTTATCTCATCCAATACATAAAATATATTGTTTGGTTTTACGGCAATTATAGCAATATCAACATTCTCTACCAATGCGCTATTATTTTTTGATAAATTTATACCAAATCTTTTGGAGATCTCCTCTCCTTTATCCGGATCGGAAACATATATCTGATTTGTGTTGAAATTTTTAGAAATGATCCCTTTTATCAGAGCTCCTCCCATCCTTCCGCTTCCTATAAACCCTATATTCTTTTTTATAAGCATAATACCTCCAATTTATGGTATTCTACAACAATCACAATCAGTACGATTTCCAAAAACTAACCTTCCAATTCTTATCATAGTCGCGCCTTCTTCAACGGCAACATCAAAATCGCCGCTCATTCCCATAGAAAGAATATCGATTTTTATGCCTGCTGCTATACATTTATCAAAAAGTGCTTTCATTTTTCTAAAATAGGCTCTGCTTGCTTCCTTGTCGGGACTGTGAGGCGGAATCGCCATGATACCTCTGAGCTTTATATTCTCCAAATTGCAAACCTCACCGGTAAAATCCAGAAGCTCATCCGGCATAACACCATTTTTCTGCGGCTCACGACCAATATTGACTTCGATACAAATATCCATTCTTTTTCCCAATTCTCCTGCTCTCAGGCCAATCTTCCGGGCTGTTAAAATTTCATCTACTGAATCTATACTATCAAAAAGTTCAACGGCTTTATTGATTTTATTTTTCTGAAGATGCCCTATTAGATGCCAGCTTATGTCAAGATTTAAAAGCAAAGGAATCTTTTTTGATGCTTCCTGCACTCTGTTCTCACCAAAAATTCTGCACCCTGATTGGTATGCCGATCTTATGCTTTCCGCTCCAAAAGTTTTGGACACAACCATAAGGACAATATCAAACGGGTTGCGTCCCGCCTTTTCCGCAGAGCTCGCTATTCTCTTTTTAATATCAGATAAATTTTTACTTATCAACGCATTACCCCTATCATAATCACAGTTTGGTTAGTATGACTCAACCTATTAATACTACAATATTGCAGGTCATAGTCAACGCTTGACTTAAATTTCTTTTATCTATATAAAAAGGAGAAAGACTTATTTATAAGGAGGATTAATGGAAAGGCAATTTATTCCGGCTGATGTTCCGTTTAAAAAGAGAGTTAAGTTTATAGAAAATTATACATTAATCACTCAAGACAGCGAAAGGATGATGCTTTTTGCAGGGGATCAGAAAGTTGAACACCTCAATAAAGATTTTTATGGTAAAAATATAAGCAAAGACGATGGCGATCCCGAACATCTCTTTAAAATTGCAAAGGGCAGCAAAATAGGCGTTTTTGCCACTCAATTTGGTCTTATCTCGAAATATGGGCTTGATTATCCGGAAATTCCCTATCTTGTTAAGCTTAATTCAAAAACAAATATTGTAAAAACAGAACAAGCTGATCCTTTTAGTAATCAGTGGCTGACAGTTGACAACGTAGCAAGATTTAAAAAACAATCTTTACTAAAAATAGCAGCTGTCGGCTATACGATATATATCGGCAGCGAATTTGAATACAAAATGCTTGCGCAAGCGGCAAACATTGTGAATGACGCGCATCAAAACGGGTTGGTTACAGTACTTTGGATCTACCCGAGAGGCAAGGCCGTAAAAGACGAAAAAGATCCTCATCTGATAGCGGGAGCAACCGGAATTGCAGCATGTCTGGGCGCAGATTTTGTAAAGGTAAACTATCCCGAGAAAGAAGGCGAAGAATCAAAAGAGATATTCAAAGAAGCCGTAACATCAGCCGGAAAAACAAAGGTTGTATGCGCCGGCGGCTCATCGGCCGATCCGAGAGAGTTTTTTCAACGGCTTCATGATCAAATTTTCGTAAGCGGTGCAAGTGGAAATGCAACAGGAAGAAATGTACATCAAAAAGATCTCGCAACGGCGATAAAAATGTGCAATGCGATAAGCGCTATCACATTTGATTCAAAATCTGTTGATGAAGCAATGAACATTTACCAAAGCTAAACTGTTTGACGATCTACACTTTATAGTAGATTTTATTAAGTCCTGCGGCATCTCAGACATTCTATCTGCGGTTATTCATATTGAATATTGAAAATGATACAGCACATAAGATAAATCGATAACTTTTAATTTTATCCGTAGAAATGTTTTGACATTCCTGAAATTTTTTATATACTCAACATATATTAACCTTTAGGAGGGTTTATGGTTATTATATTGTTGATATCTTTAATTTTTTCTTTACCGGCTTACGCATCAGATAATTTGAAAATAGGGGTATATCTTTCTATGACCGGACCGGTAGCCGCATGGGGGCAGGAAGAGTGGAAAGGAATAAAAATTGCACATAAGATGAAACCATTCGCAAGAGGCAGAAAAATTGAATTGATTTTAGAGGATAACGCAAGTCATCCCGAAAATGCTGCGTTATCGATAGAGCGACTGATTGACAAAGGCGTAAAGGCAGTTATCGGTCCCGTTACTACAACGAATGCGCTTGCAGGTCTTGCTTTAACTGAAAAACAGAAAATCATAGATATTATACCTTCGGCTAACGGACTGCATCTTACCGATAACAAAAAATATACGGCAAGAGTCTGCTTTACCAATGACATACAAGCAAATATTATGGCGCAATATCTTGCTGCAAAATACTCCAAAGGCGTAATAATCAGCGACATTTCCCAAGATTATTCAATTGGTTTGACGCATCTTTTTGCCGGCGACTTCAAAAAACTTGGCGGAAAAATTTTAAATATATATCATGTAAACAGCGGAGACAGCGATTTTTCCGCTATTGCTACAGAAATAAAAGGAGTAAAACCGGCATTTATCTATATGACGACATATTATAACGAAACAGCGCTATTTGCCAGATCGTTTAGGGAGCTCGGCGGAAAAGCACCTATTTTTTCAGGCTCCGCAGCCGCCACCGATTCATTGATAAAAATCGGAGGAGATGCGGTAGAAGGTCTTATTTTTACCGACGATTATGATCCAAAAATCACAATAACAAAATCCGGAAAGCGATTTGTGAAACTTTTTCAAAAAAAATACGGAGAAATGCCGGATTCCGCAGAAGCATTGGCTGCCGATAGCTATCTATATCTTATTAGTTCAATAGACAAGGTTGGTCTCAATGCAAAAGATCTTGGTAAAGCCGTGAGAAACGGACGCTTTGACGGCGTAAGCGGCATTATAAACATAAAAAACGGCAAAACATATAGAACCACTGTAATAAGAGAGGTCAAAAACGGGAAATTTGTGCCGATAGCCCTATTTTCGCCATAACGAGACCGCTGCATTATAAAGCTGTGAAGGTGCTTATTGTGCAACGGTCTCATAATAGTCAGATATAGCCGCAAGTCAGCTATATTTATATAAATCGATAAACTGCTCTCGGCGATAGGTCTACATCAACTCATAGATGCAAACAGAGAGAAACTGCTGTTTATTGGTGTCTTCACTGCATATCTACGTCCAAGTTCCGCAATATATCCATTCAGAAGACTGACTTTTGATTTCAGATTTTCTTCTCTTAGACGAAATTCATATTGAGATAACCAGTTTAAATCAAGTATATTCTTTTCAAACTGCCTGACATAGTCTCTGAACGAAAAATCAACAATATGAGAGGTCTCTACAACTGCAACAATTTCTGATATAAGCGATTTGATTTCTAATTTTATCCTATAGTTCATCATTACCGTTTTTCTGCCCGACACAGCAAACAGCATAAGAACCGAATCAATCAGAATCATTTCCCACTTTTTTCTTGATATCTCGGTTCCGGTTAAGCTAAGCGCTTTAATTCCACTCTTACTGAACAGATTCGCAGCTCTATCCGCATATGTACCGTTTTCATTTAGAGATCCGAAATATATTGCCTCTTTCGCTTCATCATAAACCGCAGAAACCGTTCTCTGTCTGCCAAAGATTTTTGCTGCACAAAACTCATTCATAAAACCTAAAGAGGCGACGATTACAAAGCAATTTTCTCTCTTGAGTTTCAACAATTCATATCCCTGATTCTTAAAATAAAAATCATCCGTTATAAAAATTATGTCATAATCGTTTTTCAATCTATCTTTATTGATATAACTGCAGCCCTGAATCGGAATCTTGACATGTTCTTCAGAGTTTTTGCAATCATCACATATCAAATCAATATGCACATTATGATCTCTTCCATTGATGAATTCGGATATCAGCAAACCTTTCTTGTTGGCTTTATATATTAACAGTTTCATTCTCAAATTTTGATAAAATCTCCGCGACAACAACATCCTTCGATTTCGACGCATCAATTCTGAAATTTGCATTTCTGTAAAATTGAACTCTTTTTTTGTAAAGCTCTCGAAGCCAATCCTCTCCATTTCCGACAAGCGGCCTGCCGTTATCATATTTTATTCTCTCATAACAGATATCGAAAGGGCAATCCAGAAAAAAAATGGTGCCGTTTTTCAACAGTAACTCAGAAGTTTTTTTAATACAAACTGCCCCTCCCCCAACCGACAGCACAAAAAGCTTACCGTTATCAAATATTTCTTTGATTACAGAGTACTCCAGAGCTCTAAAATATTTTTCGCCTTTTTTGTTAAATAAATCAATGATATTCCCAAAGCGTTTTTTAATAATTTCATCAGAATCAAAAAATAACAGATTGCCTTTTTGCGCAACTTTTTTGCCTATCTCGGTTTTGCCGGAACCCATAAATCCAATTAAAATAATGCTTTTCATTAATCTTTGGTGCGAGCGGGGAGACTTGAACTCCCACAGATATAATCTACCAGATCCTAAGTCTAGCGCGTCTACCAATTCCGCCACGCTCGCTTTTAGTCAGCTATAACTTCCCCTGTATATCATTGAAACTGCTGATAACTTATGTATAGCATATAAAGAGAGTCTATAACAACAAATACGTGTTATCAAGAGCATTTTGAATCGTGAGTGAGATTTCATCGAAAATTATCAACAAATCAAACCCTTCTTTTGATTGAAATAGATCGATACCCAACATTGCAATGAACAGGTTGCCGATTCAGACTTTAGAGCACTTCTATGCGTCCTGTGAGTTACGGATTGAGAGTAAAATTCGATAAAAAGTTGTTCGGAATACGAAAATAGAAGTTCATAGCAATTCAAGGCTCAAGATGATTGTTTACGGATTAGATAGAAGTGCCATTAACTAACCGGAATATTTCAAATTTAATTATTAACTGATGTTATGCACTAAACGCAGCTGCAGCGGTCTTATAATCAATTCGGCAGGTTATTTATTTAGCATCATCAATAATTTTAATCATCGCCTGTTCTACCTCTTTTGCGGATGATTGTATCTTCTTCACATTAGATAAAGCTGCCAGCAGCAGAGTAGGTTTTAGTGTTCCAATCTTTGTTGTATTGCCGTCACGATATACGGAAATTCTGCATGGCAGCGCCATACTTATACTCATGTCGCCTTCTAATACCTGTTTTGCTATATAAGGATTACACAGCTCGATTAATTGACACTCAGGGCCAAAAGTTACACCTTTCTTTTCTATAGTTTCCTTCATATCATGAATACCAAGAACACCGTAACCGTTTTTCTTTATTGCTTCACTAAGATCGGCAACAGCTTCTTTAACAGACTTAACGGTTTCAACAATATATTTCATAAAATACCTCCAATATTTTGTCACAATAAGTACACTTTCATTAAAATAACCTAAACTAACATTCATAATTCGATTAGAATTTTAAATACATTAAAAAGAATAAGTCCATTCAAAAGAAGGGCAAGTGAAATATTCTGGAAATCTCAAATTATCGCAGTGGTCTCATTATTCGCAGAAAGTGCTGGGAATTAGACCCCAAAAGAGATTAATTTTCTAAACTCACCCCAGTAAAGCTGCCGTTACAGGATCCGACGTCATCTCAGGCGCTATGTCACGAGTTACCTGCCTGATCATTGTTATGTCTCGCTGCCAGTTCAGGTATCTAAAACCGGCAAATCCCGATTGGCTTTCACCTATAAACTGCCCCGGACCTCTTATCTTGAGATCTTCAATGCTTATCAGAAATCCATCATTGCAGGACTGAAGAAATTTAAGTCTTTGCAATGCATCCTCAGCAATTCGATCACTTACGGCCAAAAAACAGTATGATTGAATTGATGCCCGCCCTACTCTGCCCCGCAGCTGATGGATTTGAGACATTCCAAAACGGCTTGCGTTTTCAATCAGCATTATTGTTGCATCTGCTACATCAACACCTACTTCTACTACGGTTGTCGAAACAACCATCTTCGTCTTTCCACTCCTAAACCGCTCCATAACCTTTTCGCGTTCATCCGTATCCATCTGACCATGAAGCATCTCTATTTTACAGGAAAAAATCTCCTTCAGGCGTTTATATTCCGTCTTCACATTTTTTAAATTCAATTTTTCCGATTCATCTATCAGGGGAAGCACTACATAACAAAGCTCTCCCTTTTCTATATGTTTTTTGATAAACCCGTACATTTTTTCTCTGTTTTTCGGAATTATCACCCTCGTTTTTACAGGCTTTCTTCCTTTCGGTATCTGTTTTAATTCTGAAACGGTAAGTTCCTTGTAACATGTCATAAGAAGTGTTCTTGGAATAGGAGTAGCTGTCAACATAAGCAGATGGGGACAGATCGATTTATTGATAAGCGCCTCACGCTGCAGCACTCCGAAACGCTGTTGCTCATCTATTACGGCAAGACCGAGTTTTGCAAACTCCGTCTTTTTAGATATCAGAGCATGGGTGCCGACAATTATAGAAGCTCTACCTGATTTTATCTTTTCTCTGGATTCATTTTGATTTTTCGTTGACTGCTTTCCGGTAAGCAGTACGGTTTTCAAAGAAAGCGGCGCTGCAATATGATTCATAGAATGAAAATGTTGATGGGCTAACAGGTCGGTAGGTGCCATAAATGCAGTTTGATAACCGTTTTCAGCAGCAGCCAGCGCTGCCGCTATTGCTACGACGGTCTTTCCGCTTCCAACATCGCCCTGCAAAAGATGGAACATTGCTTTGTCTTTATTCATCAGCCCGGAAATATCGGTTACCGCCTTTTTTTGATCAGCTGTAAGCTCATACGGCAGATTTCGTTCAAGTTTATCTATAATATTATAAGAAACGATTTTGAAAGCTTTGCTTTTCTTAATGCTGTCGGAAAATCTTGATCTTTTTATAACAAAACTTACAGCTTCGTTATATTTCATTCTCCTGTTTGCGGCACTAAGATTGTCCTCAGAAGGCGTATGCATCAACTGCCATGCCTGAAACATATTCAGAAGCTTATACTTTTTTATAAATCGATCAGGCAGTATATCGTAATCACATGGAAGCGTTTCTATAACCTTAGACAAAACCTTTGGCGCGATACTTGCAATAAACTTAATGCCTTCAGAATATATCGGGTAAATCCTGCCTTGATATTCCGCTATATCGGATTTATTTATAGTTTTAAAATTCGGATGTATCATCTGTGTTTTAAAATCATTTTCTATTTTACCATAGGCAAGAATATATGTACCTTCTTTTAAAAGATATCTTAACGCCCTGAAATTGCCGTTAAAAAAAAGCAGTTGAACTTCATGCTCGAAGCTATTAAGCAAAGCGGCAAATATTCTTGTTCCGCGTAATGTTTTTGAGATACGAACCGACACTATGTTTCCG
>CAZPBP010000031.1:0-10791 GCA_964584845.1 uncultured Hippea sp. | reverse complement strand
AGCTGTGAAGGTGTTTATTGTGCAGCGGTCTCATTATGTATCTATGATTGAAAATGATATAAACGGGATTCTGAAAGTTGATGGGATAGAATAAGAAAATACGCTATCTATCGGCATATTATGGCTAATTCGATGAGATTTGCTTTTTTAAAAGCTTCAGCATCTTTTTTGTACCATTTCCAAGCAATTTAATATCCTTTTTTGAAGGCAGAAAATTTTCAATCGGCTTGCCGGTTTTTATTGATGCACGTTTTACATTTATAAAATGAAGCAGTACCCATAGGTTGTTCGCGTTGGGATTCATCGATATTCCCTTTTTTGCATGCTGCTCGGCTTTTTTTAGGTTACCGTTAAACAGATATGCCAGCCCGCGATAATATTCCATTATCCATATTTTGTGTAGATGTTCTGCCTTTTTTGACTCAAAAAGAAGCCTTTTTTTTAAAATATTTGCTTCATTTTTTTCTGCTTCTGTCATTTTTTTCTTTTTTATATCCTCTTTTTTTGAGGGAAGATATCCTATTCCGGTCGTAATTTTTAGGTATCGAACCGTTCCGATTTGGAGAAACCTTCCGCTTGCCATCCAAAAAAGAAACGGATCTTTTGATAACTGCCATAATCTTTCAAGCTTTTTATCCGTGCCTTTCGGTTTTGATATATTATAGCTGAAACCGTTTATCATAGAAGGCAAAATGCTTACGGCTCCTGCCGTATAAACAGCAAAGAGCCCCGCAATTAAAAGAATTTTTGTCTTACCCCTCAGCGTAAAGAAAAACCTTCGTCTGCCTATTGCAAGAATTATAAAAAAGATACCTAAGAGTGCAGGATGGCGCATTGGCCAGCTCAATGATGCCTGAACAAGAAACAGCATTAAGATTGAAGCTGTAAGCCATCGATACGGTTTTCTTTCCGATTTAACCATTTTTGTATAGTAACTAAAAATTAAAATAGAGATTGTGATTAAACCGACTGCACCAAGCTCTACCAGAATCTGAATCGGTTCCGAGTGAGCCCATATGAAATTTCCTATTTCATTGGACGGCAGGTGAAGAAAATGAGCCGCGCCTATCTGATACGGATTATTCAGAAATTTGAAGGTTTCCACTCCTGTTCCAAAAAACGGGTGTTTGATCCAGAGCATAATGCTCGCTGTCCATATTATTAAACGTTTGTCAATTGAAGGATCTGCCGCCAGTCCCTGATGAGCAAATTTTGTAACCGGCGAGTTATGCATAGAAAAGATAATTAAAAAATAGGCAAAAATCATCAGGAACAGTCTCCTGCGTTCTGTCTGAGTCAGATCGATTCTCCTGAAATGACTCAAAAGCAAGATCATGACAAAAACAACCGACACTGCGAGCATTCCTGCCCTGGACGCGCTGAATGAATTATTTATAGCAAAAAAAAGGAACAATATAAAAAGATGGACAATTCCTGCTCTTTTTCCTGTGTAGTTTATGATTTTAAATGCGATGATGATAAGTCCAATATTCAAAAGCAGGGAATTTAGATTGGGCTGATAGAGCAATCCTCCAATGGCATTGTTGCCTGTGATATACAAAAAATGCGGCACTATAATTATCTTAGTCCAGCCGGATGATTTCATAGCGTATTCAAAACTGCTGAAGAGTGCATCAAAATAAGAGATTAGAAAAACGGCATTAAAAATTTGCCGCCTTCTGAATTTCATATTTTCCAGCGCAACAAACAACACAACATTACAAAACAGGAAAAATAGGAGAAAAATTCCGTCAGGTAAATAATATCCGAAGAGCGTAACAAAAAATGCATACAACAGAAGCGCAAAAAGAGCAATAGCAAGCCCCGATACTCTAACTGACCCAAGCCTTAACAGATAGATAAATATGATAGCTGCCGCTGCCATAAACGGAATTGCCTTGTAGCTCAGTCCAAACAGTTCGAATGATTTTACATTGAACAGAAAAGCTGTAAAAGCTCCGATCATTATCAGGAATAGATAAAAGAAATTTCCCCTCATAAAATTCTCGAACTTTCCTGTAAAATATTTCTTTATCATAAAAGGAGATTGTAAAAGATTTATCTATAAAAACAAATAATCCTTGACAAAAATGATTTTAAAAGTTATCATCTTATTTATGTTGATGAATAATAAAACAAATAACTATTTTGGATGGTGGTTTAGCGTAATGAGCTGACCGGTCATTCATGCGAGTCGGCTCATTTATATGGGCTGACTTGAAAGGTATAAAAGCCTGCAGGGTAAAGCCCTTGCAGGCTTTTTTTATTGGGAGGAACTATGAAATGTTTTAAATTGGATGGGGATAAAGTCAGGTATCTATTTACTGAAACCCTTACGGCGGATCTTGATACTCCGGTTACACTGTTTCTGAAATGCCGTTCACTCGGAGCACCCTATCTGCTTGAAAGCGCGGAAGCCGACAGCCTGTGGGGAAGATATTCATTTATAGGAATCAAGCCGGTTGCTTATTGGAAGCTGGAAAAAGATCGACTCGAAAAAACAGATATGATGGCTAATCTGATTGAAACTGTAGCGACCGATAATCCGTTTATGGAATTCTCAAAACGTTTTAGTCGGTTTGAAATTCCAGAAGGTTTGCCTCGCTTCATAGGCGGAGCCGTAGGATTTATAAATTACGATGCCGTATCGTTATTTTTGCCTCTTGAAATCAGTTCGAAACGATATGACGATTTTCCCATGGCTATGTTTGTAGAAACACAGATGGTTCTTGTGTTTGACAGTTTTCTCAAAGAAATTCAGATTATCTATATTACGGAAAACGACAATGAGCAGATTGCAAGACTTGATATAGAGCTTGTCAGAAATCGCCTAAAATATCCAGCCATAGAATCGGGATGTGTTGTATCAAATTTTCACTCTCTGACCTCACAGGAACGATATGAAAGAATAGTTGACGCAGCAAAAAAAAGAATCGTTGACGGTGATATCATTCAGGTAGTGCTGGCAAAAATCTTTTCCGCAGAAATATCGGGCGATCCGTTCTATCTTTATAGGCAAACAAGAAGAATAAATCCATCACCATATCTGTTTTTTCTTCAGATGTTTGATTATTTTATGTTCGGTTCATCTCCCGAAACATTGGTCAGGGTTGAGGATAAAAAGATTTTTACCAGACCGATTGCCGGCACAAGAAGGCGCGGACAAACAAAATCTGAGGATGACAGGTTGGCGGCTGAGCTGACAGCAGATGAGAAAGAGCTTGCAGAGCATACAATGCTTGTTGATCTGGCAAGAAATGATGTAGGGAGAATGGCAAAAAGCGGGACTGTGACAGCCGATAATCTGTTTACAATAAAAAAATACAGTCATGTTATGCATATGGTTTCAGATGTTTCCGCCGAACTAAAAGAAGGAGAAGATGCGTTTTCAGTTCTGGCGTCTTGTTTTCCCGCCGGAACCGTGTCGGGTGCTCCGAAACTGAAGGCTATGCAGATTATCGATGAGCTTGAAGATTATGATAGAGGACCCTATGCGGGTGCTTGCGGATATTTTTCATATAACGGAAATATGGATATGGCAATTACAATCAGATCGCTGTTTGGTCACAAGGCCAAGCTCTATAGCGGAGCGGGTGCCGGCATTGTTTATGATTCGATAGCCTCAAGAGAATGGACCGAAACAGAGGAAAAGGCCGCATTTATTAAAAAGGTAATAGAGGAGGATTAAAGATGATTTTGATGATTGATAATTATGACTCTTTTACATACAATATTGTCGGGTATATAGAACAGTGCGGCAAATCTGTAGAAACTGTCTATTTTGATAAAACAGAACACTCAGATATCAATACAATGAAATATGAAGCAATCTTTGTTTCGCCGGGTCCGGGAAGACCGGATGAACGGCTGCTCGATATAATAAAAAAATTCCATAAACAGCTCCCCATTTTTGGAATCTGTTTGGGGCATCAGGCAATAGGTGCGGCGTTTGGTGCAAAGATTGTCCGCAGCAAACGAATTGTACATGGAAAAGCCGACGCTATTTTTCATAATTGCTCAGGAATTTTCAAAGGTGTTGAATTTCCGTTTAAAGCTGCCCGCTATCATTCTCTAATTATTGAAAAAGAGAGTTTGTCGGATGAATTTGAGATAATTGCAGAGAACAATGACGACGAGATTATGGGGATAAAGCACAAAAGTCTTCCTTTGATCGGAGTTCAATTTCATCCTGAATCAATTATAACTGAAAATGGAATAAAGATAATCGATAATTTTCTAAAAGAATATGTCGGAGGTTGAATCATGGAAAAAATTTTAGAAAAACTAACTGAAGGAAATGACCTCAATGAAGAGGAAATGGAGAGGGCTATCGGCGACTTGGCTGATGGGAATCTTGATCCTGCAGCATCGGGTGCCCTGCTTTTTGGTCTGAGAGCAAAAGGAGAAACGGTAGAAGAGATTGCGGCAACTGTTAGAGCGATGAGAAAACGCATGCTGAAGCTTGGAACAAGTGCAGATGGAGCAATTGATACATGCGGAACAGGCGGGGATGGCTCGGGAAGTTTTAATATCTCTACGGCCGCAGCTATCGTTTCTGCTGCTGCCGGAGCTAAAATTGCCAAACATGGCAACCGATCGGCATCAAGCAAAACCGGAAGTGCCGATCTTTTGGAAATAGCAGGAGTAAACATCGCCATGTCCAATGAGATTGCGGTAAAAGCGTTAAATGAAATCGGTTTGACATTTCTTTTTGCACCCCTTTATCATCCTGCTATGAAAAATGTTGTTCCGGTGAGAAAAGCACTCAAAATAAGAACAATATTTAATCAGATAGGGCCGCTTCTGAATCCGGCAATGGTTAAAAGACAGATAATAGGTGTTGCCACGGACGAGATGGCTGATGCTACTATACAGGTATGTCGTCGTTTGGGATGGGATAAGGTTTTTGTGGTACACTCATATGACGGACTTGATGAGATAAGTATCAATGCTCCAACAAAGCTTTACAAATTGGAAAACGGCAAGATTGACAAGCAGATAATAGACCCTTCGACTTTTGGATTTAATGCAAATGCGGATATTTCGGGTGGTGATGCAGAGTATAATCTCGATATTCTAAGAGCTGTTCTTGAAGGCGAAAGTTCCTCATATCGCGATATAACCGTTCTGAATACTGCGTATGCTTTGAATTTATCGGATTTGGCGGCGGATATTCGTGAGGGTATTTCCATTGCGGAAGATGCAATTGACAGCGGAAGCGCGAAACGAAAACTTTCGGCTCTCGTTGAGTACAGCAGGTCGTAATGCTTCCGAACAGAAAAGGATATTACGGAAGATTCGGTGGAAAATTTGTTCCGGAAATATTAATGGGACTGCTTGACGAACTGGAAAAAAGCTACAACAAAATAAAGAAGGAGAGGTGGTTTACCGATCAGTTTAAGCAGATTTTATCTGATTATGTTGGACGCCCCACTCCTTTATATGAGGCAAGGCGCCTAAGCCGGAAATACGGTTTTAGAATCTTTTTGAAAAGGGAGGATCTGGCGCATACAGGTGCTCACAAAATAAATAACACTGTCGGCCAGGCTATTTTGGCTAAAGCTATGGGAAAAACAGACATTATAGCGGAGACCGGAGCGGGACAGCACGGCGTTGCCTCCGCTACTGCATGTGCAATGCTTGGCTTAGGATGCAAGGTTTTTATGGGAGAAGAGGATATCAAAAGACAGCATCCTAATGTTGAAAGAATGAGAATATTGGGCGCTGAGGTGATTCCTGTCGGTTCAGGAACCAGAACATTAAAAGATGCCATCAACGAAGCGATTCGCTATTGGGTTGGTCATGCCGATAAGACATTTTATCTGATAGGTTCGGCTGTCGGTCCTCATCCGTATCCGAGCATAGTGAGAGATTTTCAATCTGTTATAGGAAACGAAACAAAACGTCAGATAAAGAAACAAACCGGAAGATTGCCGGATATAATAGTTGCCTGTGTAGGAGGCGGAAGCAACTCAATAGGAATATTCTGGCCGTTTCTCAAAGATAATGTAAAATTTGTCGGAATTGAAGCGGGAGGCACGGGAGCAGAAATAAACCGAAATGCCGCCACACTCACACATGGAAGACCGGGAATTCTCCATGGAGCGCTTTCATATCTGCTTTTTGATAAAAATGGTAATATCTGTCCGACACATTCGATTGCCGCCGGCCTTGATTATCCGGGTGTAGGACCTGCTCATTCGTTTTTTAAGGAAACCGGCAGAGCGGAATACCACAGTGTTTCAGATAAAGAAGCGCTTGATGCATTCTATGAGCTTTCCGAGCTTGAAGGAATAATACCTGCTATGGAGAGTTCGCATGCAATAGCTTATTTAAATAAGCTAAAAGACAAGATGTCTTCTGAAACTGTTGTTATAGTTAATCTGTCGGGGCGGGGCGATAAAGATCTTGATGCCGTACTTGGGGAGACAAGATGAAAGATATTGTAATCTATTTTACATATGGACTGGCAAGCGACGAGGAGTTGTTAAAATTTTTAGGCAGAATGCATAAAATGGGTATTGCGGCAGTTGAGCTTGGTGTTCCGTTTTCAGATCCTGTCGCCGACGGACCGGTTATACAAAAGGCATCTATTGAAGCACTTGAAAGAGGCGGTACGCTTCAAAATACTATAAGATTTGTAAAAAAATATAAAGAAAACATTCAAATACCAATTTATTTGATGGGCTATATCAACAGCTTTTATAGCTACGGTTTATCCAAATTTATTGAAGATGCAAAGGCATCGGGCATAAAAGGTGCAATTATACCCGATCTTCCAATGGAAGAATTAGACGATTTCAGGGCGGAGGCAAAGAGTAAAGATTTTGCGCTGCCGCTTATTATAAGTCCTCTTACCGCAAAAAATAGAATAAAAATACTTGCCAAAGCGGCAACAGGGTTTATCTATTTAGTACCAAGAATGGGTATAACAGGAGTTCCGACCAATGATTTTGACGCTGCTGAAAACATGATTAAGCAGATAACTTCGCCGCTTCCGATATATATAGGTTTTGGAATTCACGATGCTTCATCATTAAGATCGGTTATGAAAATTGCCGATGGTGCAATAATAGGAAGTGCCTTTATCAAACGTTATTTTGATTCCGGTACAATTGATGCACCGATAGAGTGGTTGAAAGAGATTGTCTGACAGCAGTATTACTAAGCAGATAGATTCTATGCCCGGCAGTGCCGGCGTATATATCATGAAGGATAGAGCTAATCAAATTCTTTATGTGGGAAAGGCAAAAAATCTCCGAAAAAGAGTGAGCAGCTATTTTAAAGACGGCAAACCAAGCGTAAAGCTCGACCCCATAAAGCAGCATATGATAAATAATGTTGCAGGGATAGAAACGCTTAATACAAGAACCGAACTGGATGCCCTTATCTGGGAAGACAGGCTAATCAAAGAGATTCAGCCGAAGTATAATATCAAACAAAAAGATGACAGCAGCTATCCTTATCTTGTGCTTACCATGCATGATGAGTTTCCGAAGCTGCTAACCGGACGCCTGCCCCATGAGCGTCTTTCCGGTACCATGTCTGCGGGATTTAGAGAAATATCGGGAGATCTTTACTATGGACCTCTTACGCCCGCAAAAAAACTTTACAGTATATTAAAAATTTTGAGAAAACTATACAAGCTTATTCCGAGAGAAAGCAACTGTTTTGTGGAAAAAAGGGCATGTATCTATTATGACATAGGCATCTGCCCGGCGCCGTGCGTTGGATTTATAGACAGTATAAGCTATCGGAGACAAATCGATTCCCTGAAGCGTTTTCTTGATGGAGGCAGCAAATTGGTAATGAAGGTGATTAATGATAGAATGAGATTTGCAAGTCAGCATCTGCAGTATGAAGACGCTTTGTTCTGGAAAGAGACAGCCCTGGATATTAACAGATTTTTTATAAATGAAGATGATCATCACTCATATGCTGCAATTGATATTTCATCAATTTCGGGAAAATTTTGCGTAGCCGGAATAATTTTTTATAAAAATGGAAAATTTGTAAAGTCTGAGTATAGAAAAATTGGACTTTATTCCGTAAGCGATATAGACGCTATGAATGAAGCTGTAAAAAAATATTTTACATTAATAAGAGACAAAAGATCACAATTACCTGAATTTTTTATTATCGATGGAGGTGTCTGCCATATTTCGAGTATAAAAAAAATTAAAGAATCTTTTGATATAAAGACAACACTTATTGCAATCTCAAAGGAGCATCAGATTCAAACAGGTTTTAGCGGTTTAAAAGTAAGTAGGGTTATAAGGAGAAAATCCGGAGCCGATGATAATATATTTTATGAGAATAGAAAAAAAATAGAAAAGTTTAACGGACTTGAGCTGTATCAGCTTGTGCAGAGATTAAGAGATGAAGCTCATAGATTTGCCGTCAGCTATCATAGAAAAAAGAGGAAGCAAGAATCATTTTTGTCCGTATTGGATGATATAGACGGCATAGGAAAGAAACGAAAAGGAATGCTTCTTGCCAAATTCGGATCGCTTGAACGGATAAAAGCAGCGTCCGCGGATGAACTTTGTTCTATAAAAGGAATCACTTATCAGATGGCCGAAAGGATAGCAAAAGTATTAAATCAAGCTAATATAGATGGTTGATATAAGATCGAAGCAGATTTAAATATCCAATATGTTTTGACCTTTTGCGCAACAGATGCTATTATCAGCTGGTTTAAGAACATCTATGCCGTTCTTAAGGAGGTGAAATGGAAAAAGAGGTAAAAAGAATTGCAGGGCTTGCAAAATTGGTTATAAAAGAGGATGAACTGAAAAGTTTTGCTTCTGAATTCAAAGATATATTGAGTTATATTGACCAGTTGAGCGAAGCCGATACAGAAGACGCAGCTCCGTATTATGAATTAAATAGACAGGATAGTTTTCGTGTCGATGTTGTTGATGAATATGCCGGGCATGAAGTGGTAAAAAGAATTGCTCCCGAGGAGCTCGGCTTTCAGATTGTCGTACCGAGGATATTGCAGAATGAATGAAACTATAGCCGGATTGAGGGCACAAATAAAAGCCGGAACCATAACTTCCGGTGAGATAAAGAGTATTTTATTGGCAAGGATTAAAAAATTTAATAAAAAAATTAATTGCTATCTTTCGAAAGAAGTCAGGGACGGGCAAGGCATTGCACCTTTGCACGGAATTCCGATAGCGATAAAAGACAACATGAATATCGAGGGAATGCAAACAACATGCGCATCAAAGATTCTTGAGGGTTATATATCTCCATACAACGCAACCGTTATCGAAAAGTTGACATCTTCAGGAGCAAGCTTTCTCGGAAAAACCAATATGGATGAATTTGCAATGGGGTCTTCAACCGAAAATTCAGCATTTTTGCCTGCGAAAAATCCTTATGATCTTGCAAGAGTTCCCGGAGGTTCGAGCGGCGGGTCAACGGCTGCCGTTGCAGCGGGTCTTGCTGTTGCCGCACTGGGATCGGATACCGGAGGATCGATAAGACAGCCTGCATCATTTTGCGGTGTCGTGGGATTGAAACCTACATACGGCAGAGTATCGAGATATGGTCTGGTTGCGTTTGCTTCATCTCTTGATCAAATAGGTCCTATTACAAAAACAGTAGAAGATGCCGCCATATTGCTTGAGATAATAGCTGGGTTCGATTCCAAAGATTCCACAACTGCAAAACGCAATATAGAGCCGTGGTCTGTGCTTGCAAAGAGTAAACCCGGAAAGCTTAAAATAGGTTTACCTAAAGAATATTTAAATGGCGATATGACACCTGAGGTAGGAGAGGCGGTAGAAAATGCCGCCAGGATTTTTGAAAAAGAAGGCATGGATATACAGGAGATAGTGCTTTCAGAAAAGAGCACAAAATATGCTGTAGCAGATTACTATATTATTGCTCCGGCGGAAGCATCCGCCAATCTTGCCAGATTTGACGGAGTTAAATACGGCTACAGATCAAAAGAAGCAAAAAATTTGGGACAAATATATGAACTGACAAGAACGGAAGGATTTGGAAACGAGGTAAAACGAAGAATAATGCTTGGAACTTATGTGCTATCATCAGGCTACTATGATGCTTATTATCTTAAAGCTCAAAAAGTTAGACGACTTATTTACAACGATTTTGTTGCGGCATTCAATAATGTGGATATCATTATAGGTCCTGTTGCTCCCACAACGGCTTTTAAGATTGGTGAAAAGAGCTCGGACCCGCTTTCAATGTATCTTTCAGATTTCTATACTATTCCGGCTTCTCTGGCAGGTCTTCCCGCAATATCAATACCATGCGGGAGTGATAAAAACGGACTTCCGATCGGATTGCAGATTATTGGAAAATGGTTTAACGAAACTACGCTGCTGCAAACCGCAAACTTATTTGAAAATAGTTCAGGTATTCATCATAAAGTTCCAAAACTATTTATGGAGGATTAATGTCAAAAGTATGGATTAATGTAGTTTTGTCTACCGGCGAAATATTGATAGGGAAAATTTCTCTACCTGTAAATGTAAGCGATGATCCGGTAAGCGATATTCTGGATCTATTCGAAAATGACATATTATGGTCGATAGAGCTGGAAAATTGCCATAAAGTCGTAAAAAACGAAAAAGATGTACTATATCAAAGTATAACGGACTTGGGATTTGAGGCAAATATGATAATCTCTTTAGAGCATATAATTTCTATTTCTATTTTAAAAGATGATTCGGAGATATTACCTCATCTGAAGATTATACGTAAAAAGATTGTCAAAATCAGAAAGAGCTCTAAATTATTAAAGTTACCGAATAT
>CAZPBP010000030.1:0-10807 GCA_964584845.1 uncultured Hippea sp. | reverse complement strand
TATTTACAAAAGCACCGGAAAACAACGTAACAAAGAAAAACAGCATCAAACTGAAACTAAACTTAAACCAATTAAGTTTACACATATCTCAATACCTCCTCAAAAAATTATTGTATCTTGCTTGCAGCTTCTTCGAATATATTCATAGCTTTTTCTAATTGCTCATCTGTTGTTACAAGCGACGGCAAAAATCTGATAACATTACCAAATACGCCTGCCGATATAACAATCAACCCGTTTTTTATGCATTCTTTTATTATTTTAGACACTAATGCTTTATTGGGCTTCTTATTGTCTTTTTCTATAAATTCTACAGCTATCATCGACCCAAGACCTCTGATATCTCCCATTCTGTCATTTTCTTTTTGAAGTTTTCTAAGTCTGGACGTTATATAATTTCCTATTTCATTAGATCTTTCTACTAAATTGTTTTTTTCTATATATTCAATAGTTGCCGTTCCGGAAGCACAAGCTATGGGATTTCCACCATACGTTCCTCCAATTCTGCCGGGACCGACGGAATCCATAATATCTTTTTTGCCTACAACGGCACTTAAAGGAATTCCCGAAGCTATGGATTTGGCCAATGTTATTATATCGGGATTGATACCGTAATGCTCCGCGGCGAACATTTTGCCTGTTCTTGCGAACCCTGTCTGTATCTCATCAACAACAAAAACTATGCCGTATTTTCTGCATATTTCTTCTAATCCCAGCATAAATTCTTTGGGTTGAACAATAAATCCGCCTTCTCCCTGGATTGGCTCGATAATCATTGCAGCTATATCCGACGGATCCACTTCTGAAATAAAGAATTTTTCTATATAATCAAGACATTCCATCGAACATTTTCCATATTCTTTGCCGAATGGACATCTATAACAATAAGCTGAAGGAACTTTATAAACTTCAGATGCAAACGGACCAAATTCATGCTTGTATGGTTTTACTTTACTCGTTAAAGACATTGCCATCAGTGTTCTTCCATGAAATGCGTTTGAAAATGATATTATTCCTTTTCTTTTGGTGTATACCTTGGCTATTTTTATGGCGTTTTCAACAGCTTCGGCACCGCTGTTAAAAAAAGCAACTTTTTTATCATCCTTAATCGGTACGACTTTGGTCAGCATTTCCGCTAACTTCAGATATGGTTCATAAGGTGTTATCATAAAGCAAGTGTGAAGATATTTTTCAGACTGTTTATTGATTGCGGATACTACTGTTCCGACACAGTGACCGGCATTTACCGAACCTATACCGCTATAAAAATCTATATATATATTCCCATCCACATCTTTTAAAACGGCGCCTTTTGCTTCATCAATAAAAAATGGTGTAAGCGTAGAGATGCCGTCTGCAACTAAAAACCTTTTCTTTTTAAATAGTTTTTCGCTTTTGCTAAACCCTTTTTTTACAAAAGGTAACTCTTTTCCAGTAAGCATTATTTCCTCCTCTTCGTTAGATTTAATTTCTGCATCTTTCTTACCACTGTAGATTGATTAATGTTTAATGCTTCAGCTATCTCGTATGTTGAATTAAAACGATTTATAGCTTCCTGCAATATTTTATATTCGGTATTCTGCATAGCTTTGTGCAAGTTTAGATCTTCCCTGCCTATATCATCATTCCCGCTTATGCCGTTCTCTTTGTTTATATAGTCCGGCAGATCATTGATCGTTATCTCATCTGTATTTGACGTTATTGCGAGTCTTTCTACGAGGTTTTCGAGTTCTCTAATATTGCCCGGCCATGTGTATTGCTGCATACAGTTCAAGACGGCATCCGATAAAATTTTTTTATATTTATATTTCAAGTTGTATTTTTTAAGAAAATAGATAGATAAAGTTTTAATTGCTTCTTTTCTATACCTTAGCGGCGGCACAGTTATGGGAATAACGTTTAATCTGTAAAATAAGTCTTCTCTGAATAATTTTTGTTGAACCAAATTTTTTAAATCCCTGTTTGTTGCCGATACTATCCTTATATCAGTACTGATATATTTGTTTGCTCCAATCCTTCTTAAACGTTTTTCCTGTATTACATCAAGAAGTTTGTTCTGTATTTGAAGCGGAATTTCTGCTATTTCATCAAAAAAGACAGTCCCGTCATTGGCACATTCTACCAGCCCTTTTTTCCCTGTATTCTTGGCACCGGTGAAAGATCCGCTTTCATATCCGAATAATTCCGCTTCCATAAGGTCCTGAGGTATCGCAGCGCAATTAATGGTAATAAACGGTTTGCTGCTTCTTGCACTCAGCATATGTATTTTTTTTGCCAACATACTTTTGCCGACACCGGTTTCACCTTCCAATAATATTGTAGCTTCTGTGCTTGAAATCTTTTTTATTGTCTCCATAACGATTTTCATAGTACTATCTGATGCTATAAAATCTTTTTCTTCGGGGCTAGCGTTGGATATGATATTTTGGTAAACCTCTATGATATTTTGTGAATTTTGAAGTTTTTTTTGCAAAGTCATAAGTTCCGTTATATCTCTCGAATTTGTTACAACTCTTACTATCTTGCCCGTGGATTCATCTATTATCGGATTGCTTGTAACTACCAATGTTGCGCCTTTGTTTGTTGTCTGTATACCTGTAACCCTTTCTCTTTTTTTGATTGCTTTAAGCGTAAATGAAGGATTAAAATATCCGCTTTTTTCCAATTCCGAGACATGCTTTCCGATAACCCGGTTTCGCGATATACCATAGTTTTCTTCGGCTGCCTTGTTCATTTTCAATGTGTACCCATCACCATCTGTAACAAATATCTCATCAAATGAAGACTCCATAATTGCTTCTAATTCATTTATTTCGTATGTAAGTTTTTTTGTTAACTCCGTTTCATTTTTTGAAAATACGATTATATGTAAAGTTTCTACATTATGTATTGAAATTTTTAGATTTTGCAGCAGCAAAGACTGTTGATTTAAATTTTGCATTTTTAAAGAAAACTCTTCTATTGTTCCGATCTGCGAGTCTCTCAATAATTTTTTTGCAACATTATTGAAATATACTATATGATTACTTTTTAAAACTATAATACCGAAATCAACAATATCAGAAACTTTTTCTAACAACCAATTCCCCCTGTTTTCTTCTTTTTTGCTTAATACTCAGTAATTACTTAGCAATTACTGTTCCATAACCTTTATAAAAGTTATGTCTAATGCGATACTTATATTTTTAAAATAAATCAATTTCATGTTAATGCAAATAAGCATCAATTAGACAAAATTTTCGCGAAATATACACTAAAGACCATCTTAAAAAAACTGCTTAACATATTGCATTGCCCATACGAAGGGCAATTGGTTGATCCGTCCCCCGTTCCAGCTGCGTAAAAGTGTATACTACCATTTATTAGATACATATTTTAGTTGTACGGCAGATGTTTAATCTGAGTGATTGCCTGAAAAACGAAGAGAAAAAGATATATATACGGCATAGACAAAGAAGCATGGCAAGCCATTTTTCAACTTTCCTGCGGGCTTTATGAGGTTTCACATATACTTGCGTTTTGTTTCTTTGATTAACCCGTTAATCCTTTAGAAGTTTGTCTTATACAGAACCTCATTAAAAGCCGTGAATCTGTTTGTTGTGCAGCGGTCTTATAATGCAACAAGGCATTATGGTTAATGCTCCTTTGCATTAACCATATTCAGTTCCGCAACAAATGATGATTATGAGACCCCTGCAAGTCCTGAATAAGCATTTTATGATCATCAACTATAAATATATTATATCGTTTCATTTTTTAATGTTTAGAAGCATTTCTTCTGCAAGTAGTTTTGCTCCTATCAATTCGGCATGCTTTATAGAAGAGCTTGCAATGGGCGTTTTCTCCAACGCCTTAAAGACTCTGTGAGAAAAGCTTCTTATTGTTGCAGCGGAAAAATAATCAAACGACAAGCTGATTTTTCCACCAAGCAGAACCAGTTCGGGAGAAAAAAGATTTGAGACAGACGCTATTGCTATTCCAAGATAATTTCCTATGCGCAGAACAAGCTTTTTCAAACGCATATCTCGTTCTGAACTTTTAAAAAACTGTTTTATCGAAATATCATAACCCATTTTTTCAAGTTCTCGCCTGATTGCCCATTTTCCTATAACTGCTTCAAGGCATCCTCTGTTTCCGCAATGACATCTCGGACCTGACGGCAGAATTGTCATATGGCCGAATTCAGCTGAAACTCCTCCGCATATCAAATTGCCGTTGTATACGATTCCTCCTCCGACACCTGTACCAAGTGTTATAAATAAGAGTCGGTTCTTTCTGTGGATTGTATGTGCTGCCCATGCAGCGCAGTTTGCGTCATTCTCAGTGATTGTTCTAATGCCGGTAATCTTCTCTGCATGTTTTTGAATCGAAAAACCGTCGAATTTAATAAAATTCGGAGATTGCAGAATAGTGCCGTTTTCCATTGCTCCTGCTACTGCTATGCCGATAGCGTCTGCTTTGTACAGCTTTGATTGTCTGGAGATGTAATTGAGAGTATCAGCCGGCGGCATATTCGATAAAGATCTTATCTGGTCGAATCTGATAAGCTTGTTATTCTCAAAGAATGCTGTTTTGTAGTTGGTGCCTCCCAGATCAAATGAAACAATTCTCATACAACTGTGCCGTACAGATCATAAATATCGGTTTTTTGAATTCTTATGTTATAAAATTTTCCGGCTGTCATTCCGGATGAATGAATTTTTCCATCTACTTGAGGAGCCATTCTGTAATCTCTGGCAATGTTTTGACTGTCAGCCAGACAATTTACAACTTTTCCTACAAATTTTTTGTTTATCATATATGATCTCTTTTGCTGATGGAGCATAATGTCGGCTCTTCTTGTCTCTTTTGTTGCCTTCTTTACCCTGTTTTTATCAGTTTCCAGATTATTTTCGTCGCTATAGGTAAAAACTCCGATATTATCGAATTTTATCTCATCTAAAAACTGTTTTAGCTCGCAGATATCACTTTCTTTTTCTCCGGGATACCCAACAATCAGCGTGCTTCTAAATGCGGCAGTTGCTGTTTTTGAGCGTATTTTTGAAACAATATTTATGATATCCTGCTTATCATAGCCTCTTTTCATATCGGCCAATAATCGGGATGAGGCATGCTGAACAGGAATATCGAAATATGGAAGAATTTTCTCTGAATCTGCTATTGTATCGATAAGTTCATCGGTAATTTCAGTAGGGTACAGATAGAGCGGCCTAATCCAGAATTTTCCGTCAATGGCATCAATTTTTTTAAGCAGAGACGAGAGGCTACCGGAATTATCCCGTCCATAATAGGAACAGTCCTGGGCAACAATTATCAGTTCTTTTATCTCTTTAGACAACAGAAGGTGTGCCTGACTGAGAACCGTATCTTCGCTAATCGATTTGAAGTTTCCTTTGAAAGAAGGGATGGTACAAAAACTGCATCTATGGTCGCATCCATCGGCTATCTTGATATATCCATATGGAAATGTGGAAATAAGCCTGCCTGCAGTTTTTTCAATGGGCATATCTTTTGTATCAAACCAGAAATCTACCTCCGGTATTTGATGCTCTATCTTGCCTTTGTATCTGGAAACCATGCATCCTGCAACTAGAATTTTCGCCCCTGTTTTCTTTTTTATCTCTACGGCATTCAGTACTTCATCGATTGATTCGGATACCGCTTCTTCGATAAATCCACAACTGTTTATCATTATGAGATCCGCTTTGTTCGGTTCATCTACAACATTTATATCGGAGTGTGTGAAGTTTGATGCAATATATTCTGAGTCGACTCTGTTTTTGGGACATCCAAGACTTATTATATAAAGTCTTATTTTGCTATTCAATGTTGAGATTTTTTGAAAAGCTTTTTTCATAAAGTGTTCTTATGTCGCTAACGGAAATATCAAAATTATTTATTCTTATTCTGCTGCCGGTGAAATTTCCGATTTTATAATGTTCTATACCGTATTTGTCAAATTCGCTAAGCATCTTATTATCATCGACTACTGCAATAAAGTTTGCCGGAGATTCTGAAAACAGATATTTTGGATCCGAAAATTTCTCGGGCATAAGCAGATCAAATCCAATATCAAATCTTATGGCGGTTTTAACAATTGCTATTGCAAGACCTCCGAGAGAAATATCGGCTGCATAGTTTAATCTGCAGTTTTTTACCATATCAGATATAACTCTTATTGTTTTAATTGATTCAAGCCAATCTATTTTCGGCATTAAGGGAAAGTCATAGAACGGATCATTCTTAATGAGCCAGCCGTAGGCTGAGCATGAGAGAAGTTTTTCAGGTTTACCAATCAAGTAAAGATTATCGGAATCACTTATAGAAAAATCAGGTTTTCCCGACGGTTTTCTCACGCCCACCATTCCTATAACCGGAGTAGGCCAGATCGGTTTTCCTTCGGTTTCATTATAAAAACTGACATTTCCGCTGACTACAGGAGTGTTGAGTTTTTCAGCTGCTATGGAAATTCCTTCTATTGATTCTGAAAAATCGTATAATATTTCAGCTTTATCAGGACTGCCGAAATTGAGACAATCTGTCAGAGCAATCGGGGTTGCGCCTGTGACGGCAAGATTGCAGGCCGCTTCCAGCACAGTTCTCTCAGCTCCGTAGCGAGGGTTGGCAGCCGTAATATTGCTTTTGCCTACAACAGTTGCTGCGATTGCAACGTCATCATCTTTTACACGGATTAAAGCTGCACCATAACCGGCATCAAGCGTGTCGCCTCTTATGCTCTGATCGTATTGACTCATTATCCATGTTTTGTCTGCGATATTTGGATTTGTAATCAGCTTAAGAATTATCCGTTTTGTATCTATATTTCTGTCAAGTTCTGTATGGAAGCTTTTCTGTTTAGGTTTGCAGATCTTTTTTTTATAAACAGGTGCATCCGAAGAGAACAGCTTGGCGGGAATTTTGAATACGGTATCGGATTTTTTTAGAACCATTATCGGTTCAGCAGTTACTTTTCCAATTTCGACTGCGTCTAACTGCCATTTTTTAAATATATCGAACACAGCCTTTTCTTTACCCTTTTTTGCGATTACGAGCATTCGTTCCTGCGATTCCGAAAGCATTATCTCAGAAGCGGAAAGCGGCTGTCTCAACGGAATTTTATCAAGATCAAGAATCATTCCCGTGTTGGATCTGTCGGCCATTTCAAAGGAGCTTGAAGCAAGTCCGGCTGCTCCCATATCCTGCATGCCGGATACTGCACCGGTTTTGAAAAGTTCCAGGCAGGCTTCAAGCAGCAGTTTTTCAGTGAATGGATCTCCAACTTGAACAGTAGGGCGTTTTGCCTCAGTTGATTCATCAAAAACCGCTGATGCCATGGCTGCGCCGCCTAATCCGTCTCTACCTGTTTTGCTTCCAACATAGATCACCGAATCGCCGGCTGGAGCGGTACCGGTGAATATTTCATCTTTTTTGACAATTCCAAGACTAAAAGCATTAACAAGGTTGTTTCCGTTGTAACATTCTGCAAATCCGGTTTTTCCTCCGAGGGTTGGGATCCCCATACAGTTACCGTAATCACCTATACCGCGCACAACTCCATCAACCAAATACGCCGTTTTTTTGTCGGTGATGCTGCCAAACCACAATGCATCAAGAGAAAGAACAGGCCTTGCTCCCATAGTAAAAATATCGCGCAGGATTCCTCCTACTCCCGTCGCCGCTCCTTGATACGGTTCAATAAATGAGGGGTGATTGTGAGACTCCATCTTAAAGACAACGGCATATCTGTCGGATATGGCTACAACTCCAGCATTCTCACCGGGACCGTAGATAACATCTTTTCCTGTTGTTGGAAATCGCTTCAAAAACAGTCTGGAGCTTTTATAGCTGCAATGTTCACTCCAGAGACCTGCAGCTAATTTTACCTCAAGTTCGTTAGGGGTTCTATTCAGCTTTTTTTTTAGAATGTCGTATTCTGATTGATCCAAACTAAATTTAAAGCAATCATTTCTGCTTACCAATCTGTTCTCATTTAAAAGATTTTCATTTTTCATTGCATATATCCTTATTATATTTAGTTACGGCTTAGCTTTGATTTTTGAATTATTTCCTGCTTGGAATTTGTCGGTTGTCGGTTTTCTATCGTTATAATCTGCAAACTTTTTTCAGGTCATGTCATGGAAACAATTCAAAATTTCTATATTTTTTCTTATCTTTTGCAAATTCTATTGTACTTTTTGCCTTTGTGAAGCAGTTTTGCTGTTCTTTTTTATGCTTTGAGCGGTTGTCATTAGAATGATCTAAAGTTTATTTTAGTTGTTATTTGACGGATGTTCATTTTTTCTGAAAAATGCGGAATAACCAGATGCATAATTATCCAAACTTAAACCTGTAAAATCACCTGTATGTACCTAATATACATCTTCGCTTTTTGATAGTTTCCTTTGTGTCTATGCAGCAGATTAGCGAAGATTGCTTGGTTCCCTTTCCCATCATTTCAAGATAGCTCCTTAAGTATAATAGTTATTTTAGTTATCAAAACCGCTATTATTATACCACTTTAGCGATCAAAGGCAACAAGATGGAGTTTTTCGGACATGCTCATAAAGATCTGATTTAGCGAGATACTCATTTATTCTGTTTAAACAACTCTATTAATCCATAAACAATTATGAGACCGTTGCACAATAAGCACCTTCACAGCTTTATTGTGCAACGGTCTCATAATCCTGAGTTCCAAATTCGTCTGCCTGTGCGTGTTCGCATGCAGACAGGTTTTCTCCGTGTTGCAAACTTTGGTAATGGTCCTGCCGCCGCCTGCAATTTACGTTTTGGCGAGGCTAATTTGGATTCTCAATCTAAAATACTTGGAATTAAAATAAGTGCCCTTAAGAATAAAATCGACTTTAAACCGTTGTTTCGATACTCAAAAGTTTCGGTCCCTGTTTTGTGATAAATTTTCCGTCCTTTGTTTCCCATATCCACCCTGAAAATCCGTATCCTCCGATCGGCCTTGTAACCAGTGCACCGCGCCAACTTTCCCTTCTCGGTTTGTTGTAGCTTGTTGTGCCGAACTTTCCAAACACAAAATCATCTACCTCGTTCGCATATCTTTCTCCCTTTAAATGTTCAGAAAGTTTCCATGCGTCTTTACCTCCCCAGATCGAGGCTCGCAGACAATATCTATTGTCGATAGCGATTTTGTATGCATCTTGTTCATCGGAAAACGGCATTATCATACTGACCGGACCAAATATTTCGTCTCTCATGCCAAGCATTGAACGGTTTGCATCTGTGATTATGGTGGGCTGCACCATATTTCCTTCTATTCTGCCGCCATAGACGATTTTTCCGTTTTTTTCCCTGGCATCTTTTATTATCTTCTTTAATCTTTCAACTACAAAGTCACTGGCAATGGGAACAATTTTGAGTTTTCCCGGGTCGGTCTCATTATCCACTTCTTCGGTTCGCCCTATAAACTCATTAACAAAAGTATTATAGATTCCTTTTTGAACCAGTATTCTTTCCGGGGCAGTGCAAGTTTGTCCGGAATAACCGTATTTGGCCTGGATCAGATCATCTATTGCATCATCCAGAGGAGCATCATCAAACACTATAAACGGATCATTTCCGGGTCCCTCAAAAATAAGTTTTTTCCCGCTTTTCATAACCGTTTCCTTATATGACAGGATATTTTGATCGGAACCAAAAACGATTATAGCATCAGTATAGTTGTCGTTGAGGGCATTCTGAAGAAATTTTTTCCCCGGTTCATATGAAAATTGTATTTCATCACCGAATATCGGTTTGTATAATCTTTCGGTCAGATGCGAAATCTCGCTTCCTTTACTTGAAAATTTTACATGAACTTTATTGCCCGCAATCCAGACGGAGAGTATTACAACATTCAGCCATGCCGATCCATCATACGGAAGCATCACGGCCACGTTTCCTATCGGCTTTTTTCCTTCTATAATTTTTTTTATTCTTGGAAACAATCTCAACTGACTGATATTGTGATCCACTTCTCTGGCACAATCGTATTTGCAAAACCCCAGATCATTTATGGCGGTATTGATATATTCATTTCTGCTGCCGAGAAGGCTGTCTGTAAAGCGCCAAATTTTTTTAATATTATTTTCAAAATCAGACATGATTACCTCCTATGTTCAATGATGAACTTAATTTATTGAGCAGTCTATCCAAAAATTCCAGTTCCAGCGAGCTCAAAACATCAAATTGCTTTTTAAATTCGTCTTGAAATTTTAATAGCAAAGATTCTACTTCCGTCTTGCCTTCTTTGCTCAAAAACAGGGTTTTATCTTTTTTTTCCACAAGCATTCTTCTTTCTAACTCTGAAGAGACCATAGATATATTGCTTTTGGCTAAAAATAGTGAGTCGGCAAGCTCCTGCTGTTTTAGAGGAAGACGGCTCATATAGAGTTTAAGCAGTACATCAAAATGACTTTTGGTCAAACGATGTGCGTTGAGAATTTTGCGGATTTTGCATCTTTCGAACTGATAGACCTTTTTTAGCTGTATCCACATTTTAGTTTCGACCGATAATGCTATTATTTTGTTCATTAATGAACATTATAATGACAAAATTATGATTGTCAACTGTCCTGAATGTTGAATTCCAAGAAGTAAAGTTTTCTTTTGACCTAAAATCCCGCTATTTTACAGTTATGTTTCTTCAACCGCATGCGCAGATGATTCTATACTTATTGTTCGGATGACATGATTTTCAAAATAACAGGATTATGAGACCGCTGCACAGTAAACGTCTTCACAGCACTTAATGTGCAGTGATCTCATAATTGCAGATCCTATTCTAATCGGTAAACTT
>CAZPBP010000029.1:5390-10934 GCA_964584845.1 uncultured Hippea sp. | reverse complement strand
AAAGTGATAAAATGGTTGACAAAAGTATATTTATGGTATAAAAGGATATGAAATGGGATAAAAGGGGATAAATGTTTCGAGGTAGATATAATTTTACAATCGATTCTAAAGGAAGAGTAAGCATTCCTTCGAGATTCAGAGAACAGATAAAAAAAGATTATGCCTCTGATATTTTAGTGTTAACTTCTTTAGATCAATCGGTTTTTGTATATCCCGACCCGATTTGGCAGAAAATAGAAGAAAAGGCCAGAACCTTACCTCTGTCTAATAAGCAGGCTCGTCAGTTTCTCAGACTGTTCTTTTCGGGTGCCGGTGAATCGTCGATAGATAGCCATGGAAGAATAACGGTAGCACCGTTTCTTATGGAGTATGCCGGTTTGAATCGCGATGTAATGATAATAGGCAATCTTGATCATATGGAGATATGGGATAAAAAGCGTTGGCATGACACAAAAAGGATGATTGAAAATAATCAGGATCTTATCACTGAGTCAATTTCAAAGTTGGGTATCTTCTGATGATTGATTTTGAAGTGAGAACCAATGACGGCGCAAAACTTGTTCATATTCCGGTTATGCCGGATGTTGTGGCTTCATTTTCAGAAATTGCCGGAAAATATATCGATTTGACGATAGGGATGGCCGGACACAGTAAAATAATCCTGAAATCTAATGAAAAAAATTTTCTTCTCGGTATTGACTGCAATAAAAAATCATTGACTGCTGCCGATGAAGCACTTACTCGAGAAGGATTTTCGGGACGCTATAAATTGATTTATGGGAATTTTAGAGATATTGACCTGATTGCCGCCCAAAACAATTTTATTCCTGTAGAGGGTATTCTGGCTGATCTGGGATTTTCATCTGTCGAAATCGCCGAACCGATCGGCTTGTCTTTTGATGCAGATCAACCGCTTGATATGCGATTGGACAGTTCCTACTCCATTAACGCTTCCGAGATTGTAAACAGATGGAGCGAGAGCAAAATTTTCAAAATGCTGCAGATGGTTGATGAAAGAAAGGCAGGAGCCATTTCTCATGCTATCTGCAGGAGAAGACAGAAAATGCCTATTACCGGAACTGTCCAGCTTGCACAAATTGTTTCTTCCTGTTTTCATAAATGGCAGAGAATACATCCGGCTACAAAGACATTTTTGTCATTGAGAATTGTAGTAAATCGTGAAATAGAGAATTTAGAAACGATGCTTCATGCCGCTTTCAAGCTTTTGAAAACCGACGGCAAACTTGCAGTAATAAGCTTTAATTCAATAGAAGACAGAATTGTAAAAAGAACATTCAGGAAATTCGCAGAGACAAAAATTGCCATACTGCCATACAAGAAAGGTGTAATTCCTGAAGAAAAGGAAAAAAAGGATAATCCGAGATCCAGAAGCGCGAGATTGAGAATAATAAAAAAAATAAGGGAGGAATAAGTGAAAATAGAAACCAAAAGTGCAGATTCAAAAGGTTTTGCGAACATAAGATCTTTTAGATTTATTATAATATCACTTATTTCTTTTCTCGCTATATATATTGTTTGGCAGAAGAATTTATCACTTCAGGAGCGTTACGGCATTGCACGCATAGAAAACCGGAATGAAGAGATTCGAAAAATTGCCGATGTTATAACGATTAGGTTTTATAAAAACAGCTCTATATTAAAATTGCAAAATTATGCATTTAATGACGGTTTAATATATTATGGCAGCAAAAGCAGTGCAAAGAAAGAACTGGAAAAAACTTTAAAACCGATTTTGATTGCTCTGTCCGGCAGACCGGTATCAAGTGCAGTTAAAGAACGTTAAAAGAGGAGAAAAATCAAGATTTAAACCATTTGCAAGATTGATATTATCGATTTTTTTATTATCTTATTTTGTAATTATTGTTAGACTTTTTAATCTTCAGGTTACAAAAAATAGAAGACTGAGTGAGATAAGCAGCAATGAAACTTCTAAAATTATTCATGAAATATCTTCAAGAAAAGATATAGTTGACAGAAACGGTATTCTTCTCGCTGTGTCCGTGCCTGCATATTCAGTGTATGCCAAAACTTATAATTTCAGTAACATAAAAGAGGCTGCAGCAATTATCAAAATTGACAAAGAAGAATACGGAAGAATAGTTAGCCATTATAAAAAAGGTCGATTTGAATGGATATCAAGAAGAATGGTGCTGAGTAACGATAATATAGAAAAATTATATTCTATAAAAGGAATTTATTTGATAAAAACGACAAAAAGAATCTATCCTCAGAATGAACTTGCGTCGCATATTATAGGTTTTTGCGGTATTGACGGAAACGGCCTGGAAGGCATAGAAAAACGACTAAACAGTGATATCGTAATTAAGGGAAAAACCGGAAGTTTGATTTTTGTAGATGCCAGGGGAAGGAGAATAGCAAATAGAGAAATACCGCCTCGGAAAATCGGAAAAATAACGCTTTCAATTGATGCCAGACTTCAGGCGATAGTTCAAAAAGAACTTTCGGATGCAGTAAAAAAATTTGATGCTCAGAGCGCTTCTGCAATACTGATGAGGCCGAACGGAGCAATTTTAGCAGCGAGCAGCTACCCGGAATATAATCTTAATAATGCGACGAATGTGCCATACAGCGTTATACGTAATCGATTGATAACAGATGTTTTTGAACCGGGATCTGTGTTTAAGATTGTAACGGTTTCAGCGGCGCTTGATACCGACAGTGTTAAACCGGATGATCTGTTTTTTACTCATAATGGAAAATTTAGGGTGGGTCGTCATATAATACACGACTCTCACCCGCATGGATGGCTTAGCGTAAAAAATATAATCACCAAGTCAAGCAATATAGGGGCTATGGAGATTGCAGGGAAAGTCGGAGTAAACAGATTTTTTGCGTATATAAGAAAATTTGGATTCGGCAGAAAAACCGGAATTGATCTTCCGGGTGAATCAAAAGGACTGGTGAAGAAAAAAATTTTATCTAAAGGAGAAGATTTTACAACGGTTGCTTTTGGCCAAGGCATAGCCGTTACGGTACTGCAGATGACAAAAGCGTTTGCAATTATTGCAAACGGAGGGAAAGATCTGTATCCTCACGTGTTGAAGATGAAAAAAATTGCAACTGCAGTGCAGGTTATAAAACATAAAACCGCAATGCAGGTCATTAAAATATTAAAGGCAGTTGTGACGGAAGGTACAGGCAAAGAAGCTTATATAAATGGTATACCGATAGCAGGGAAAACGGGCACAGCTCAGGTAGCATCAAAAAAGGGCGGTTATATCGGGCATCAGTATATCGCGTCATTCGGGGGGATTTTTCCGGCTGATAATCCAAAAGCGATTTTATATGTAGTGATTAAAAAACCGCAAATTCTGTTTTATGGAGGCAGTGTTGCAGCTCCGGTGTTTAGAAAGATAGTTATTGCGTCATTTCCTATAATCAATCAGCTTAAGGGCATTTCTATTAATCCATGAACAATCGCTCTGAACCTCGAGTTTGCCATCTCTGTGTTGTGAATCCCGGCAATAACTTTGCTGCTGCCTGCAATTTGCGTATTGGTGAATCGTATTGTGACTTTCAATCCGGAATACACGGAATGAATGGAGGCGATCTTAAATGAAACTTTCAGAATTGATAGACAGGACATATATTATTGGCAAATATGACGATGTCGACATAAAATCCCTGTCGCTTAATTCAACCAAATGCAGCAGGGAATCTCTATTCTTTGCTATCAAAGGATCGACAGCGGATGGAAATGATTTCATTGACCAGGCAGTTAGAAACGGAGCGTCGGCAGTTGCAACCGAAAGCAGTCATATTAATAATTATGCCAATATTATAAGGATTCGTAACATAAGAGAGGTTGTTGCCGTTGCAGCAAGACGTTTTTATATGAAAGGAAATATTGATATGGTGGGAATAACCGGTACAAACGGAAAAACGACAACTTCCCATTTCATAGACTCAATATTGAATGCAGCTAAGATTAATTCAGGAATGATAGGTACAATTGCCTACAAAAATTCTAAATCTTGTATTGACGCCGGAATAACTACTCCGGATCCGGTGTCGCTATGGAAAATAATCTCTAATATGAAAGACAATGGAGACGGTTTTATTGTCATGGAAGTCTCATCTCACGCCATAAGCCAGCAGAGAATTTTTGGGATTAATTTCAAAGAAAAGATATTTACCAATCTTTCTCAGGATCATCTTGATTACTATAAAACAATGAAAAATTATGAACGCTCCAAACTATCATTTTTTGATGATGATTCAACCGCTATTATAAATGGTGATTCTCAAACCGGCAGAAAAATTATTCAGTCTCATAAAAATGCAATTACCTATGGTTTCAATAAAAACAATCTTATACATCCAGTAAATTTCACATTATCAAAGGAAAAAACAACGGCGTTAATTAGTATGGGAAAAAACATAGTTGAGATAAAATCTGTACTGTTGGGTGAATATAATCTGTATAATATTATGGCAGCATTGGGATTTGCCTATGCCGAAGGTATTGATCCCGAAGCGGCAAAAAAAGGAATAGAAAATCTTAGTTGTGTTCCCGGCAGAATTGAAAAGATAAAATATGGAGAGATTGATATATACATAGACTATGCGCATACGTCTGATGCCTTACGCAATGTCGGCAACTGTATAAAAAATTTGAATTACCGGCGTATAATAACAGTATTCGGTGCCGGAGGAGACAGAGATAAATTAAAAAGACCGATGATGGCAGAAGCGGTTGAAAAATTTTCTGATATTGCTATGGTAACAACAGATAATCCGAGAAATGAAGATCCAATGAAAATTATCGAAGATATAATAAAAGGTTTTAGCAAAAAGAACTATATGGTGGAAAGCGATAGGAGAGAAGCCATAAAAAAGGCGATATCGGCAGCACAAAATGGCGATGCGATACTTATAGCAGGAAAAGGACATGAAACATATCAAATCATCAAAGGTAAAAGATGCTGCTTTAGCGATCGAATAACTGTTCGGGAACTGTTGGCAGAACTATGATTGGACTTCAGGAATTAGAGAAAACAACAAATGCATCTATTATAAGCAGAGGCAAACCTGACCGTTTTGAAAGTGTCTATATCGACAGCAGAAAAGTAACTCCAGGTTCGATATTTTTCGCAATAAAGGGCGGGAGACTTGATGGGCATGATTTTATAGCTGATGCTGTAAAAAACGGAGCGGTAGCAGTGGTGTGCCAGGAGAAGATAAAGCCTATTCCCGGAGTAAGTATACTTCGAGTGGCTGACAGCGTAAAGGCGCTTGGAATGTTGGCGCGATTTAATCGATTAAAATATTCTATACCGATTATTGCCGTTACCGGAAGTGTTGGTAAAACAATGACAAAAGAGCTTATTGCAAAAAATTTGTCCGTATATGGAGAAACAATATCGACGGAAGAGAATCAAAATAATCAAATAGGTGTTCCTCTTACGCTTCTTAAAATCAGACAATCTACAAAATATGCCGTTGTTGAGCTTGGTTCCAACCATCCGGGGGAGATCGCATATCTTGCATCTCTTGTAAGAC
>CAZPBP010000029.1:0-5380 GCA_964584845.1 uncultured Hippea sp. | reverse complement strand
TTGTAAGACCGACGCTTTCGCTGATAATTTCAGCCGGCGCAAGTCATCTCGAAGCATTTGAAACAATTGATAATGTTATTGATGAAAAACTTTCGATACTAAATAAAACGGCTGCTGACGGATATCTTGTCATAGACGGATCTGATATGCTGCTCGTTCAGAAGAGTTTCGAAAAAGCCGGTGATATAAGTTTTGATAAAAAACAAATTATAAAATTTGATGCCGGTGCAATGAATAAAAAGAGGGGTGATATTCCGAAACAAAATCTGGCTGCCGCTCAAGCCGTTTTTTCGTTGATTATTCCAAATGGAATGTTCAAATCAATATCGTTTCATACGCACCTTAGAATGGAAAGATATCTGCTCAAAGGCGCATCGATTATCATTGATTGCTATAATGCAAATCCGGCTTCCTTTCGTTATGCAGTGGAGCATTTGCTTTCCGAGGATGCAAAAAGACGATTCATAATAATGGGAGATATGGCGGAACTCGGTAAAAATAGTATAAAATATCATATTCAAATAATAAACATGATTAAAGCTTTACCGGAATGCAGGCTGATTGCCTATGGAAAAATAACAAAATCGGCAATAGAGAGATGCGGAATTTCCGCTCCATATTTTGATAATCCGAAAGAGGCGGCTTCATATCTATTTTGTGAGATAAAAAAGGGGGACCAGCTGCTTATAAAAGGCTCAAGAATATTTCAGATGGAAAAAATATGGCATGAAATGCTGAAGCTTAATCATGGTACACAATTAGAACTTCCGGTGAAATAGATGTTTTATTTAGCTTATCATCTGTTTTCCGATAGATTACCGGCTATGTTCGGCTATATAAGCTTTAGGGCTATTCTTGCGGCATTGACCGCTTTTGTTGTGGTAATGCTTTTTACGCCTATTTTTATCAAAACCGATATCATAAAAAAAATGGGGCAGATTATAAGAGGTGACGGTCCTGCTACGCATGCTTCCAAAGCAGGCACTCCGACAATGGGAGGGCTTGTATTTTCGGCTGCAACAATTTTTTCATCATTTTTATGGTCAAATATTACCAATAGATTTGTATTGCTGCTTATAATGGCAACTGTTTTTGGAGCAGGTGTAGGATTTACGGATGACTACCGGAAGATTTATAAAAAAACATCAAAAGGTATAAGTGTAAAGGCAAGGCTTGCGGTTGAAACGATATTTGCCGTTTTTGTTCTGGTGCTGCTGCACAAAATCTATCTTGGCGATCATTTTGCCTATATAACAAACCTGTTTTTTCCTATAACAAAGCTGAGTATCGATTTAGGTGCCTTTTATTTTGTTTTTGCGGCTTTTGTGATAGTAGGAAGTGCCAATGCCGTAAATTTAACAGATGGACTTGACGGTCTTGCAACGGGACTTTCTTTGGCAGTAATTTTAGTTTTTGTTATAGCTACTTATTTAGCGGGAAATCTTAAGTTTGCAACATATCTGCATATACCGCATATTATAGGAGCCGGAGAGATGACTGTTTATCTTTCGGCATTTTTTGGTTCCCTGCTGGGATTTTTATGGTACAACTGTTATCCGGCAGAGATTTTTATGGGTGATACGGGTTCACTTGCGATAGGTACCGTAATGGGAGTAACGGCAGTGATGATAAAGGATGAACTGCTTTTGGCGATAGTCGGCGCAGTTTTTGTGGTAGAAACACTTTCAGTAATTCTGCAGGTTTCCCGCTTCAAACTTACAAAAAAGCGCATCTTTCTGATGGCGCCGCTGCATCATCATTTTGAGCTGAAAGGCTGGAAAGAGCCTAAAGTTATTGTCAGATTTTGGATTATCGGATTGATAATTGCGATTTTTAGTCTTATGATGTTTAAGATACGATGAGAATAGCTGTTTTAGGCAAAAAAAGAACCGGCAATGCTGTTGCCGACTATTTAAGCAAGCACGATATCAGCTATGATCTTTTTGATGGCATTGCTCCTGATAAAAAAATCAGCCTCAGCAGGCATTACGATAAAGCTATTGTTTCTCCAGGCTGGCCAAAAGATCACAATCTTATCAAATTTTTAGAGAAAGAAGGCACCCCTGTTTTTTCGGAGCTTGAGTTTGCTTCAAGATTAATTAAAAAACCTATAATAGCCGTAACGGGTACAAACGGAAAAACAACTTGCTGTAATCTCATATCAAGCATTCTTAATACTCATAACATAAAAATCGCAATGGTCGGAAATATGGGAATACCTTTGATAAGCTATGCCGATGATCAGGACAGATGCGACCTGTTTGTGTGCGAGGTGAGCAGTTTTCAGATGGAGTTTACCGATACATTCAAACCGTCTGTCTATATTCTGCTCAATATAACGGAGGATCATCTTGACAGACACAAAACCTTTCAGGAATATAAATTTCTTAAAATAAAAGCAATCAAAAATCAGGATAAAGATGATTTTGTTATAACAAGTCTTGATAAAGAAAAAATGATAGATTTTGACTTTGCCTCGAAAATGCTCTATTTCTCACTAAAAAAGAAAGCGGATGCATATAATTCAGGCAGTAAAATAAATATTGGCAATTTTGAAATCAGAATAGATGAGCTGAAGCTCAAAGGTACTCATAATGTAGAAAATATTATGGCTGCACTTCTTGCCTCGAGTAGATTTGTAGAATTAAATGAAAAAAAAACGGAGGACTTGTTGAAGAATTTTACGACATTGAAACATAGACTGGAGTATATCGATAGTGTAGATGGAGTAGATTTCGTGGATGATTCAAAGGCTACAAATGTAGCGGCAATCAAAAGCGCCGTCAATAGTTTAAATAAGAACGGCAAAATAGTGCTGCTTCTCGGAGGCCGCTACAAAGGCGGTTCATTTTTAGAAATAAAAGATATTCTTTGGAAAATACGGGCAATTGTTGCTTTTGGAGAGTCAAGAGGAATTATAAGATCTCAGCTTCACTCGGATAATCTGTATGTGGTTCCGGCGCTTAATTTAAAAGGGGCTATTTATGGAGGATTCAATTTTGCAGCCAAAGGCGACACGGTTTTGTTGTCTCCGGGATGCTCAAGTTTTGATGAATTTGAAAGCTATAAAGCAAGAGGAATAAAATTTAAAAAAATTGTATCGGAAATAAAAAGAGATTATAGTTATTGAATAAGTCTTCATTAAAATCACATCTTCTTATAGCATCGTCTCTTTTGGTTGTAATAGGAATTGTAGCAATATACAGCAGTTCTACGCCTATAGGAATATCAAAATATCATGATGGTGCTCATTTTTTAAAAATCTATCTCGCTCATCTTCCTGTTGGAATAATCCTGTTTTGGTACTATGCGCATCTGCCGAGGGAAAAGCTGATGCGTCAGAGCAGACTGTATATATTGGTTGCGGCAGTCTTGCTGCTGCTTGTATTTCCGCCATTGGGTCACAAAATCAACGGTTCATACAGATGGATTAAAATAATGTCGTTGTCGTTTCAGCCGTCTGAATTGGCAAAATTTGCAATTATTTTATATTCGTCATATTATATATCAAAACATCGTGACATAAAGAGATACTCAATTATACTGCCGATTATCGTATTGCTTTTGATGATTGCGGTACTTGTTGTCATAGAACCTGATTTTGGCAGTGCGGTTATTATTTTGCTAATAGGGTTTTTGATGCTTATCGCTGCCGATGCTAAAATCGTACATATTTTTATAACCGGCGGCTTACTTGCGGCATCGGCGGCTTTTGTAATGATCAGCTCACCGTACAGACTTAATAGAATAGCCGCATATCTGCATCCATGGGAGAACTCAAGAACAATTGGTTATCAGGCTGTCCAATCCATAGTGGCAATCGGTTCCGGGGGTTTGACCGGCAAAGGTTTGGGCAACAGTGATGCAAGACTTTTCTTTCTTCCTGATGCATATAATGATTATATTTTTTCTATAATATCGGAAGAAACAGGTTTTCTGGGTTCGACTGTTGTAATAGCCATTTTTGTCTATTTTCTCATAATATGCGCCAAAATACTGCTCAGAGCATCAGATAAATTTGATAGAATGACAGCTTTTGGAATAACAACGCTGTTTGCAAGCGAATCTGTTTTCAATATGATGGTTGTAACCGGGCTTTTGCCTCCAAAAGGCATTGTGCTGCCGTTTATCAGTTATGGAGGTACGGCAATGCTGATAAATTTTATGATGTTGGGAATTTTGTACAGAATTGCAGAAAAATAGTATACTTATAACAGGAGGAGGCACCGGCGGCCATCTCTTTCCGGCCATAGCTATGGCAAACAGATTCAGACTTGAAGGCTGGTATGTTGAGCTGGTCGGATCAAAAATCGGTCTTGAATCTAAAATTCTAAAAAATTACGATTTCAAATATCATCTTCTCGGCGTGTCCGGTTTTGTCGGGAAATCAGCCTTAAAAAAAATAAAAGCTATTGTGATGCTTATTTTTGCAATTATCAGATCTATAAAAATATTAAAAGATCTCAGACCGAATCTGTTGCTTTCAACTGGCGGATTCGTAAGTCTGCCGATTTCAATAGCGGCAAAGATGGTAGGGATTCCGGTTTTTATAATGGAGCAAAACAGTTTCCCCGGGTTAGCGAGCCGAATAACGGGAAAGTTTGCCAGACACATTTTTTTGAATTTTTCGACAGCTGCGAAATTTTTTAAAGAAACAAAATTCAGTGTAGTGGGTAATCCGATAAGAGCAGACATAAAAAAGGCACAAAAAGGCATAAAACATAAAAATTTGCCTATTACCGTTGTAATATTAGGTGGAAGCAGAGGTGCCGAAACGATAAATAATGCCGCAATAGAGATGTCTAAATTTATTAAAACCGACAACTCTTTGAATTTGATTATACAAACCGGAACAAGTCTGTTCAAACAGGTTAGTGCCGCATATGGAAATATAGATAATGCAAAAGTAATTCAATTTATAGATGATATGGGAGATATATATAATGCAGCTGATCTGGCTGTTTCGAGGGCCGGTGCAACTACTATAAGCGAGCTCTCCTATCTGCTGATTCCTGCTATATTTGTTCCTTACCCATTTGCGGCAAATAACCATCAAAAAATCAATGCCGATGAGATTGTCGGGATAGGCGGGGCAACGATCATCGAGAACGGCAAATTATCCGGAGAGCTTCTTTATAAAACAATAAAAGAGGTATCTGTTCGGCTTCAGGAGATGTCCGATAGTCTAAAAAAGATCAGGCGGCCGGATGCAGATATTGTGATTTTGCGTACGATTAAAGACATGCTCTATGATTTCAATCATGATTTGTAATTCAAGGTAATATGAAGACCGCCGGCTAATAATCCGACATATAATGAGACCACTGTACAATAAGCACCTTCACAGCTTTATCAGGTTTTCCATAGGCAAGGCGAACTT
>CAZPBP010000028.1:2747-11335 GCA_964584845.1 uncultured Hippea sp. | reverse complement strand
TCCGGCTATTAGATGTGGAGGGAATTCCATAGGTATAATTCGGCGGGAATTTAGGCTAATAAAGAAATAGAGGTAAAAAGCCGATAAAGCCTGTATCCATAAGGAAATACAGGCTTTTTTTGTTACCTTCTTTGCGAAAGTTCCGTTATAAGATTCCGTGTCAAGCACGGAATGACACTTGCCCCCCTTTGTCATTCCATAGCCAATTTGTCATTCCCGCTTCCCTTTTGTCATTCCCGCACAGGCGGGAATCCTGACTTTATTGTGCAAGTGGTCTCCTTATCTATCATTTCTTGACAATCGGTCAAAACAATGGTTATATAGTTGTAGATCGGAAGAGAATAGATATAATTGAACTCGGATTGATTCCGACGTTGCGCAGATTGTTAAACTTTTTTTTAAACAGTGCGAAGGAGATATGACTTTGGGATTCAGGATAATCGTTTATAGATTATATGAAAGTGCCCTAAAATATACAGTATGGAAAACAACAAATCTCTTTTAAAACAACTTAATGTTTCCTTTAAACAGGTTATAGATGCATCAAACCGACTTGAGAAAAGCTATAATGATCTCAAAATACATGCAGATAATCTCTCTAAACAGCTGACGCTTAATAAGGGATTTTTGGATCAACTGCTTTCCAGTCTTACAAATGCCGTTATCGATTTTGATCAAAGTGGAAATGTTAAGCGAATGAATCATTCGGCGCTGCAGCTTTTCAGCATAAAAGAGCCGAAAAATATCAATGTTAATCTTTTGTCAAAACAGTTGCCTGATATGGATGATATCTTAAAAAACAGTATGCCTGTTTTTAAAAGGAAGATATCTTTTTCTGTGAAAGATGAAGAAAAAACTGTACTTATGAGCTATTTTCCTACGAGACATGAAGCTCAAACGGGCGGTACGCTGATTTTTGATGATGTGAGCGAACTTGAAACCGCAAATCGGAAAATAAAGCATCAGGAACAGTTAGCTCTGATTGGCCAAATGGCAAGTCAGCTCGCCCATCAGCTGCGCAATCCCCTTGGCAGTATTGAGTTGTTCAACTCGCTTTTGCTTGACGATTTAACGGGCGATCTTGGAGATATTGCTATAAATATCGGAACCGCCGTTCTGCATATGAATCAGATATTGACGAACCTGTTGAATTTTGCCGGGGATACGGATCTGTTCATAGAATCATGCGATTTGTCGGCTTTAATTACTGAGATTCTAAATGAGTATAAGCTGAATATGAAAAAAAAGAAGATAATCGTTAAGAAAAAGCTTTTTCATAAAGAGATTAGAACAGACAGACTGCTTTTGAAAGAGGCGTTGGCGAATATTTTGCTGAATGCGATCGATGTGTCGGAGCATTCTACTATTTTTGTTAATATGCTTGAAAATCCTTTGACTATAGAGATAGCGGATCAGGGCGGAGGTATATCGGATAATGCAGCAGGCAAAATTTTTGATCCGTTTTTTACAACGAGGCATCAAGGCACAGGTCTTGGTCTTGCAATAGTAAAGAAATATACTAATCTTATTGGTGTCGATATAAAGTTTAAAACTTCCTCAAGCGGAACAGCTTTTTATTTTATATGGCAATCCTGAGCGCCGATTAGAGAAAAATTTTCCTTCCCTACGCAGAATAAAGGACATTTCTATTAATTCTAAAAGTTTCCGATTGAGAGTCCGAGTCCGCCGGTAAAACGTAAATCGCAGGCAAAAGCAGAACTATTGCCTGAATTTGCAACGAAATAGGAGACTAATTTGATGCTCGGAATGAGTGTTTGCAAATCAATGGAGATATTATGAGACCGCTGCACAATAAAGCTGTGAAGACGCTTATTGTGCAGTGGTCTCATCATAGAATGAATCTTCCGATTGTGTGTGATGAGTATACACTGTTTCACTCCTGCTTAGAACAATCTTTGCTTGACATAAAGTGAGGTACAGGAGGCATGAAATGAAATTTAAGTTTTTTTTGATATCGTTATTGGTGTTGTCGGCCGGCTGCTCAGCAAAACAGCCGATTGTAACATTTAACAACAGGCAGCAGAAGTCAGAGATTGTCAAACATGCTGCTGTACAAAAATTTACTCAAAACAACGGTTCTTTATACAACGGTTCGGGGTCGCTTTTTAGCGATATTAAGGCCCACAATATAGGTGATCTTGTGACAATAGTAGTTGATGAATCCGCATCATCATTAAATGATGCAGTGCTCCAGAATTCCAAGAAGTATGATAGCGGATTGACATTAAAGAAGCTGTTTGGTGTAGAATCGAGAATATGGCGGGCTGCCGATGTCAACCCTTCCGGAATATATAAGGGATATTCTGTTCCAAAATCGGGAGACAGTAATAACCTTCTTGATTTAGGCAGCAGTTCGGCTTTTAAAGGATCTGCTAAAAATAGTAGAACCAGTGCCCTCAGTGCAAAAATTGAAGCTCGTATTATTGCAATTTTACCAAATAATATCTACAAAATTCAAGGCAGAAAAATTGTGCATTCCGATGGTGAAACTCATACTTTAATTGTATCGGGATTAGTGAGGGGCGCCGATATTGCAAGCAGCAATAGTATAGGTTCGGAATATATTGCAGATGAAATCGTGACATATGACGGAAGAGGAGTTGTAACAAATGGTACTAAAAAAGGATTTTTGGCAAGCATACTTGACGCTATTCTTCCTTTTTAGCAGTAGTTTATTGAGTATAAACTACTGCTATGCAGTGAAGATCGGCGACATAAGTTCAATAGAGGGCACAAGAAGCAATCAGCTTGTAGGATATGGCCTTATTGCCGGATTGCAGGGAACGGGTGATGGAACAAGTTCGAAGTTTACCGTCTATTCAATTGCCAATATGCTGAGAAAAATGGGTGTAGCGCTTTCGAATACCGATATATCATCTCTTCAGCCTAAGAACATTGCCGCTGTTATGGTTACCGCTGCATTGCCGCCTTTTGCGCAAAATGGACAGAAAATTGATGTAACTGTTTCATCTATCGGTGATGCAAAGAGTCTGCAGGGCGGAACGCTTCTCCAAACCCCTCTCAAAGCTGCCAATGGAAAGGTTTATGCAGTTGCTCAGGGAGCAGTATCAATAGGCGGATACAATATAGGCGGAGGCGGCGGCGGCGGCTCGTCACGCAAGAATCATGCTACTGCAGGAAGAGTTCCGTATGGTGCAATTGTTGAGCGATCTGTTCCAAGCAGAATGTTGAGTCATCATGATACGGTCAATATTCTGCTTGACAGGCCTGATTTTACAACGGCAAACAATGTAGCAGGTGCAATTAATAATAGATTTGGTGCCGACACGGCAAAAGCGAGAAACCCTGAAAATGTGGCCGTTAAGCTTCCGAATTTATATCTTGATAATCCTGTGGCATTTATAAGCAGGATTGAAAATATAGATGTATCTATGCATACAGTTGCAAGGGTTATTCTTGATGAGAGGACAGGTACTATAGTGATCGGCGGAGATGTTGGAATATTGCCGGTAGCTGTGTCCCAGGGTTCCTTATTCGTAACGATAACCAATCAGACGGAAGTCTCTCAACCGTTGCCTTTGTCAAAAGGCCAAACCGTGATAGTTCCAAAAAAGTCTATAAAAGTAACAGAGCAGAAGGGTCATTTTTTTGAACTTAATCAATCAACAGTTGCGGCTTTGGTAAGAGCGCTAAATGCAATGGATGTGACACCGCGTGATATGATAGCAATATTTCAGGCTATAGCTGCTGCAGGTGCGTTAGAAGCTAAATTGGAGATTATATGACAGGCGGCGCTCAGCTGAATCCGGTTCAAAAATTCTTGACACATCGACCTGAGAATCGTTCCATTAAAGAGCAGGCTCAAAAGTTTGAAGCGATATTTATACAACAGATGCTTGAAAAGATGGTTCCCGTCGACCCCCTGCTTAAAAACAGTCCGGGAAACTCAATCTATAGATCTATGTGGATCGATTCGATTTCCGAATTAATGGCAAAAAGCGGCAGTTTCGGTATAGCGAAGCTTCTTGTTAAAAGTCTGGACGGTACTCACAATGAACATAGACATAACAAAACGGCAGACACTACATACAGATTACCCTCAGGTTTGATAAAAACCGCCGTAAAAGCATATTCGGGTCTTAGTCGGATTGTGGTATCAAAAAAGATGCTGCAGACCGATAATGTCTCGATAATGCATTAAAGATAATGGGAAAAATGCCGATAGTATATGTAAGACAATTGGATGTTTTGTTAATGGAAAAATTGGAGGCGATATTATGAAGATAACCGATTATAGTCAGATAACAACTAAATATTTAAAAAATGAGAAGGCGGAAGCAAAAACCGCTATAAAAAAGCAGAATAATGAGGCCGGACAAACGGAGAAGACCGATATTCCGGAAAATGATAAGGTAGAGATATCATTGTATGCTATGGAAGCCCGAAGCATCGCCGCCGATAATAAGAATTTTGAGCTGCGTGTTGATCAATTAAAGCAAGCCGTTCAAAATGGTAAATACACTATTAATGCGGAAAAGATTGCTAAACTTATGTTGGGAATATGATGGAAAAAGCGGAGATTAGACAATTATTATGTCATATATATGATCTTTATGACGAGTTGGTGCGGTTTTTATATGATGCTGCAAAAAAGGTTGTATCCGGCGACAAAATTGATTATTCCGGGATAGAACATATAAAGGAAAGCCTTGCCGAATCTATTTTACAAATGAAATCATTCGACACGGAAAAGTTTTCCATTCTGCAAGACAGCGAGTTTTATAATGATGTTTCAAGATTAAAAAAGAAAATTGAAGTCTACAATAAGGTATCGGAGAATTTTGTTGTACTTATCTCGGATAGCGTGCAATTTTATAATAGTCTTTTGAAGACTGATGATTCACTATACAATGATAGAGGAATTTTCTCATCAAATTTACCGAAGGCGATCTCAGTGAGGGCATAGATGGGCGGATTGTTCGACGGCATTTCAATCGGTTTGAGCGGTCTTAATGCAGCCCAGGCATCTCTTAATACAACTCAAAATAATATCGCCAATGCAAATACTCCCGGATACAGCAGGCAGACGGTCGATCTGGAAGAATCATTTCCCGCTCTCGACATACCGGGCACAAGAGGAAGAGGGGTCAGTATAGGTGCCGTCACATCTTCAAGAAATGTGCTTATTGAAAGACGTTTGCGAACTTCCGGTGCACTTTCATCTTATTATAAGAGTGCTTCCGACCTGTTGAACCGGATAGAGACGCTGTTCAATGAACCTGCCGGTACAGGTCTCAGCAGCTCGCTGAACGGTTTTTTTAACTCATGGCAAGCATTGTCAACGAACCCGTCTTCAGCTTCGGCAAGAAGCAATGTTGCCCGCAGCGCACAAACTTTGTCAACCGGATTTAAGCAGATAGACGACCAATTATCCGATATGCTGAAGCAGACCGACGATGAGGTATCGCAAAACAGCGATAAGGCAAATCTGCTGATTAAGAATATAGCATTTGTTAACGGTGAAATTGCAAATGCAGAACTTGGAGGAATTGATAGAGCTAACGGTCTGCGCGATAGACGCGGTGAGATGCTTAAGCAGCTTTCTGAAATTTTGCCCATTGAAACATTTGAGACATCATATAAATCTTCCGGTCAATCGGAACTCTCGGTTCAGACTGGAGGTATGAGTATCATAAGCGGAAAAGAATTCCATCAGTTGAAAGCACTAAAGTCAGGTCAAAGAGATAATCTGTTTTTTATAAATTCAGGAGGTTCACCGACCGATATAACCGACAGCGTCAAAAATGCATTAAGCGGATCTATGTCGGCATTATTTACAATGCGGGATACAATTTCGCAATACAGATCAAAACTTGATGAGATTGCTAAAGGTATTGTTAATCAAGTAAATCTTCTTCATACTAAAGGAATGGGTCTGACCGGATACTCATCGCTTGCAAGTACAAACAGAATTAATGCAGCCGACTCTGTTTTTTCAGCAACTTCTTTGGGGCTTCCGATAGATATTACGAAGGGCAGTTTTGATGTTGTAATTGCCGATCAAAACGGTAATCATACAACAAGTACTATAAAGATTGAAGATGGAACAACTTTTGAGAATGTGAAGGATGCCCTAAGCAATGTAAATGGGATTACTGCATATATTGATGGAGACAATCATCTTGTGGTGCAGGCGGATGCGGGCAGTAAAGTCTTTCTAACTAACGATAATACCGGATTTTTGGCATCTGTCGGTATGGGAACATTTTTTACCGGAAGCAGCGCTGCCGACATAAAGCTGAATCCTCTGATAATAAACGATCCATCTAAAATTGCAGCCGGATTGACAAATAATGCAGGGGATGGGCAGAATGCGGCTTCCATTGGGGGACTTGCCGCCGCGCGGGTTTTGAAAAATGGAACAACTTCAATTATGGAACTTTATAATAGTCTTGTGGGCGATGTCGGCATAGATGGTCAGAACTATAAATCACTGCAGGATAATCAACAATCATTAACCAATCAGATAGAAAAAGAGAGAGAATCCGAAAGCGGTGTTTCTTTAAATGAAGAAGCTGCAAAACTGATAAAGTTTCAGAAGGCATTCAACGCTTCGGCAAAATTTATTACTGTAATAGATAATCTCACAACTACTATCATTGGGATGATAAGATAATGAGAATAACAGACAGGCTGATATATAATAACTTTATTAACAATATAAACAAGGTTGAGCAGCAGATAAGCAATGTTAACGACGAGCTTGCTACGGGAAGAAAGCTTTTATCGCCATCATCAGATCCTATAGCACTGGTACGAGCGCTCAGCATAGGAAATGAGATTAATTTGTTTGACGGTTACGGCAAAAATATCGATACGGCGATAAGCCATTTGAATGTTGCGGACAGCTCAATACAGAGCGCAAGAAACGAACTGCTGAAAATAAAGAATCTGGCAATTAGCGGAGCAAACGGTACAAACGATGCCGACAGTTATAATGCGCTTGCCGATAGTGTTTATCAAAGTCTTTTGCTGCTGAAGAATATCGCAAACTCAAACTTTGAAGGTAAGTATATTTTTGCCGGAACAAAAACGGACAGGCCTGCTATTGCCTCAAAAGTTCAATCGGCTGCTTTTGTGTCCGATACGGGAACAGTGCCTGCGGGCGCTGCAGTTTCCGTTTCAAAACGGTTTGCCGATCTTTATCAGCTTACAGACGGAAATTATACAATCTCGTTTGACAGCGTGACTTCGAAAATTTCACTTACCGATTCAAATGGAAATCCGATTAATATTGATACGGATGGCAGAGATACTTCGCTTACCGATCACAACAATCTTGCTTCGACTGCAGTTGTTGATGGGTCGAAACCTATCGGCTATGATACCGGGTTGGGCGTTAAACTTATCTCCGATGCCGCCCCTGCGGCTGATTTTTCAATAACATTTAATTATCATAAAGGCGGAAACTTTCTCTATCAGGGCAATGATACGGCTATGCAGGCTGCTATCGGTAAAGGATTAAGTCTGCCCTTTACCGTAACGGGTGCAGAAACATTTAAGCCTGTAAAACAATCATTGAGTTCATTTGACTTGCTTACCGATGCTTCAACGGGTAAAACTGCAACAAAGAGTACGAAGCTGACTGATTTGAGGTTCTTCGGCAACGAAATTGCCGATCCTTCTACCATAAGCTTTGCAGGCACCAATCACACAGGTGCCGTCGTAAACAGCGCATCTCCCAACACGTTGGGCTCAAATTCAACCGTTTCCGATTTGCTGAAGACCATTGAAAATAGTTATGGCAACAGTGTGACTGCAGATTTTAAAGACGGTAAAATCATTTTGAGCGATAAAAGAGGCGGGGAAAGTCAATTTACTTTCAGATTCACCGATACCGGCAGTAAAAATCTCTTCGGCAATTTTCAAACTGAAAAGTCCGGGAAAGGCTATGATCTGTTCAGAATCGGAGCTAATCTTAGAGATGCACTGAAAAACGGCAATAAAGAAGGAATTGTCGGCACACCTTCAGCCTGGTCGGGCAGCTCAACTGTTACTATGAAAACAGGAGGTGTCTATGACGGAGCAACCGACAATAGATGGAGTTTTACAACTATATCGGGCACACAGATTCCGCCGACGACAGGTACAACAACAATTGATATAACCGATAATAAAAATAACCGGGTTGCCGCTATTGATTTTACGGCAAGTTCGACAATCGTAAAAGACAAAGACGGCAATACGCTTTCTACGACCTCCGCTGCATATAGTGACGGAGAGATTTTGAATCTTCCTCATGGAGTGAATATCTCATTTTCAAATATCACTGCAGGAATCCTGTCGGGAGGTGATCATTTCAGCGTTAATCTTGCCAATAAGGTTCAATCATCTATCGGGCTTATAGATAAATATCTTCCTGAACTTGAGAACAGTCTTTCTGAGATTGGAAGCCTGACAAACAGAGCTGAAGCTCAAAAAAATCGTATTGCTACTATGACTATTTCCGATAAAAAGGAGAAATCGTCTTTAACAGATGCCGATTATGCAGCTGTTATATCACAGTATAAACAACTTCAGATTATAATGCAGGCAACATTGTCAAG
>CAZPBP010000028.1:1175-2647 GCA_964584845.1 uncultured Hippea sp. | reverse complement strand
AAAAAAGTTGCCGAAATAAGAGTTAGGCGAAGCGGAAGGAGGCTAATTATGACACTTGGAACGATAACAAGCCTTGGAATTGGTTCCGGATTGGATTTGCAAGGTATGCTGGATAAACTTTCAAAAATCGATCAGCTTCCTGTGGTGAGAATGCGATCTCAGATGGTTATACTTGACGCAAAAGAAGGTGCATATAACGATATATCAAGCAAGTTGAATGCTATGAGCGGTTCGTTAAATGCTCTTGTGTCGTCATTTGACAACTTTAAAACCTCAAGCAGTGATACAACAATTGCTACTGCATCAATCAGCGGTCAGGCGGCTATTTCAAGCTATGACCTTAATGTAACTGCTCTGGCAAAAGCCGAACAGTTACAATCCAATGGATTTGCGGCAGATACAACACCTCTTTCTGCCGGTACCTTTAGTTTTAGTATAGGAGGAGGGGTTACTTATAGCATAGCAACCGACTCCGATACTTCAGACCCGTCAAAGCCGTCAACACCGGCGGAATTGACAGCCGCTATCAATAGTCTGAAAAGCGGTGCCACTGCTACACTTATCAATACAGGTGCAGCATCCAATCCTTATGTTATACAGCTTTCAGCTCCATCGGGAACCTCAAATACAATAACGATCAGCAGTACTCCCACCGGTGTGAGTTTTACTCAAACGCAGGCTGCAGCAGATCTTTCGATGACAATCAATGGTCTGTCGGTTACAAAATCATCAAACAATGTTGGAGATCTTGTAACCGGTCTCCAGTTTGATATCGTTGCTATAGGAACGGCAACGATATCGGTTTCCAATGATGACTCCAATATATCAACTATGGTAAAGAATATTGTAGATGATTACAACAGTTTCAAAAAAAGCTATGACAATGCAACCCATTATTCCAGCGATCCGAAACAGCAGGGCATACTAATGGCAGACGGGAATATCAAACAGGTTTTATACAGAGTTGAAGCTCCATTCTCAAATTACAAAGCTGAAGGCAAATTTCACTCTATTGCCGATATTGGTGTTACAAGAAATGATGACGGTACATATTCTTTTGATTCTTCAAAACTTGATACCGCACTGGTATCGAACAGAGATGATGTTAAACAACTCCTGATAGGAGACGGCTCAAGCGGTTCGGACAGTTTTTTTGGACATCTTTCAACAGTTCTTGATTCTGTTCTGTCGTCAAACGGACCGATAAATTCGGAAACAGGGCTTTTTGATACCCAAAAGAGCGACCTTAATACTCAGATCAGTCGGACGGAGAGTTTTCTGCAAAAGCAGCAGAGTCTTTTGGAAATGCAATTTGCAAACCTGGACACTGTTCTCGGTAAACTGAAGGGAATAGGAAACTATTTAACTATGCAGATTGATAGTTTTACAAAAATTAGCGGCGGAAGCTGAGATGTCGATAAAGATAGGTACGAATATAAATAATTTGTCGTCTTTGCAGGGATCTGTCTCAA
>CAZPBP010000028.1:0-1075 GCA_964584845.1 uncultured Hippea sp. | reverse complement strand
ATAAAGATAGGTACGAATATAAATAATTTGTCGTCTTTGCAGGGATCTGTCTCAAAATCATCTCAGTTTCAGAAGTCTATGGTAAAAAGTGAGGCGGTACAAACGCTCAAGAAGAAGACTGCAGCTCAGTCCGGTAGTGCAGAAAGAAATATTAGAAAACAAGATGTTCGGAATATAGATAGAAAAATAAGCAGCTTGAATCTGTTATCGCAAAAAATACAATTTTCATTTTCGGAGGAATTGGGAATGCTTTATATAAAGGTGATAGATGCCGATACGGATACCGTGATTGGGCAGATACCCCCTAAAGCGATAATGCGTTTTGAAGAAAATATGAAAGAAATGATAGGTATTATCTTTGATAAAAAAGAATAAGGAGAAAAAATGACCAATTCGCAGGCATACAAACGATACAACAGTGTATTATATAGAGGTATCAGTGATCCTAAACAAATCGTATCACTTCTTCTTGCTGCCTCTCTCAAGGAGACCGCGGAAGCAAGAATTAAACTTGAAAACGGCAGCAAACTGGAGTTGGCTGACAATATAAATAGGTCGGTTGAGATACTTGCTGCATTGCGCGACAGCATTGATGAGAATAGCGACAAGGAAACCGTAGATTATTTGAAGGCGTTGTATGGCTGGCTCATTGGTAAACTTCTTGATGGATTTAGAATGAGCAATATAGAAGATATCGAAATTGTTGAACGATATCTTTCGGAAATTCATCGTATATGGAATAGCGATATGAATAACGGCAAAGATGAGCAGTCAAAGCGTTCTGCTGGATAACGCAGACATTCTCGATCGGCTATCTGCAAACAACAGATGGGATAATCTCGAGGAAAAACTATATATAATGGAGAAAGAGCTCAAAAATAATCGAAACATCGACGTGAAGACACTAAAACAAATTCTCTCCAAAATAGAAACGATGCAGACAAGAGCGACTCAAAAAAGAGAAGAAATAAAGGAAGAAATTATCGAAATAAAGAAAAAAAGAAGGACGGTTGAAAAATATCGGCCGAAAAATTTTTAGGGAAGGAAGTTATTGGGGTCGTGATTCGCGAATAGT
>CAZPBP010000027.1:0-11341 GCA_964584845.1 uncultured Hippea sp. | reverse complement strand
CTTTCATTTGATGCAACAGAGGAACTGACAATTGAAAAAATAAATGAAGCAATGCAGAAGGCAGCTGACGGAGAGATGAAAGGTATATTGGAATACTCAGATGAGCCGCTTGTTTCAAGCGATATCATAGGCAATCCGTATTCAGCCGTTTTTGACTCTCAATTTACCAGAACAGTTGGGAAAAAGAGCGGCAGAATTGTTGCATGGTATGATAATGAGTGGGGATATTCATCACGTCTCGCGGAACTTATTGAAAAGATGGGAAGCTCCATAAAATAATGCTCTATATAAATGATATAGTCATAGCCGGAAAATCGGTTTTTATAAGATGTGATTTTAATGTTCCGATTGATCAGGACGGACAGGTAAATGATGACAGACGAATAAGAGAAGCACTTCCGACAATCAGGTACGCTGTTGATGAACGGGCTAAGGTTATACTTGCATCTCATCTTGGAAGACCGAACGGATATGATAAAAGCCTCAGTCTGAAAAATATTTGCAGACGACTTGAAACATTGCTCCATACCAACATTATTCTTGCACCTGATTGCGTTGGAGAAGCTGTTGAGGAAATAATAAAAAAGATGAAACCGGGGGAGATTGTTTTGCTCGAAAATCTCAGGTTTCATAAGGGAGAGACGCAAAATGATTCCGCCTTTGCGCAATCATTGGCAAAACTCGCTCAGATTTATGTTAACAATGCCTTCGGCACATCGCATAGAAGGCATGCATCAATATTCGGAATGCCGAAAATTATGGATGTTGCCGCAGCAGGATTTCTTTTGAAAAAGGAGATAAGCTATTTCAAAAAGGTTCTGAATAATCCAATCCGTCCGCTCGTTTCAATTTTGGGAGGAGCAAAACTAAAAGACAAAATCGGTGCAATTAAAAATCTTTTGGAGCTTTCAGATAAAATTCTTATAGGCGGCAAAATGGCATTTCCGTTTATTGTCGGTCTCGGCAAAGATCTTGAAATAAAATATGATGATGAAATTACAGAGATTGTAAAAGAGATTTTATTCGCATTAAAGACAAGCAAGAAGAGGTTTTACTTGCCGGTAGATGTGGTTGCGGCAGACAGTATAACAAACAGTACGGCAATAAAGATAGTACCCATAGAAGAGATTCCTAAAGGATGGTATGGGGTAGATATCGGTCCTGCAACCGTAAAACTTTTTGGAGAGGCACTTGCAGACGCCAGAACAATCTTGTGGAACGGCCCTATGGGAATATATGAAAACGATCTGTTCTCGCGAGGAACCTCAAGTATTGCTCACTATGTGGCTGATTCCTATGCACTTACCGTTGTGGGAGGCGGCGACACGGCAGATGCGATATACAGAGCACAGGAAGACGAAAATATGAGTTTTGTTTCAACCGGAGGCGGAGCTGCGCTCAGACTTATAAGCGGAAAAGAATTGCCCGGATTGGCGGTTTTAGAGGAAAAACAGAATGCATAAGCCTATTATAGCAGCAAACTGGAAGATGAATGTAACAAAAAAATCCGCTGAAGATTTGATAGTAAAGCTTAATGACTCTATATATGAAGATGCAGAAGTGATAATTATGCCGCCTTTTACGCTGCTTGATATGGCCGCCTCTATTATGGACAGTCGAATAAAGCTTGGGGCGCAGAACTGCTACTATAAAAAAAGCGGAGCGTTTACCGGAGAAATCTCTCCTGATATGCTTGTGGATATTGGATGCAAATATGTTATAGTAGGTCATTCTGAAAGAAGACATATTTTTGGTGAAACGAATGACATTTTACGTAAGAAGCTTGCCGCATCAAAGCAAGCAGGCCTGATTCCTATATATTGTATAGGAGAAACCCTTGATGAAAAAAGGGAAGGCAAGAAAAAGTCGGTTTTGTCTGAGCAGTTAAGCATAATCGATAATCTGTCTGCGCCGCTGATTGTAGCTTATGAACCGGTTTGGGCCATAGGCACAGGCGTTGCAGCTGAGATTGTTACGATAAGAGAAACGATTAAATTGATAAGGCGGAAGTTGAGAGAAAAAGGAGTGAAAGCATCTGTTCTTTATGGAGGAAGCGTAAAACCGGATAATGCAAAGGAGATTGCATCTGAGACTTTAATTGATGGAGCACTTGTTGGAGGCTCCAGTTTGAATGCAAGTTCCTTTTTACAAATTATAGATATTTTTAAAGAGGTACAAAAATGTTGACTTTATTGATTTTCGGACAATTTTTTTTGAGTATACTGCTCATAGGTATTATATTGATGCAAAAGGGCAAAGGAGCTACAATGGGAGTATCCTTTGGAGCCGGAGCAAGCGAAACGGTATTCGGCAGCAGAGGTCCTTTGCCGTTTATGGCAAAATTAACCTGGGTTTTGGGTATTCTGTTTGTTGTTAATGCATTTCTTATAAACAATGCATTGGTAGGAACGAACACCAGATCGGTTACCAATACGCAGGTAATCCACAAAAAGATCAAAAAATTACCGACTCTGCCGATAAATCCAAATATCAAAATACCTGCAAAAAGCGGCAAAACCACTAAATAATCCCTATATTCTTATTATGAGCCTGAGATTCTGCCTGACATTAGTTAAGAGGTGAATATGCTTATGCAGAATAGGTCACTGCTCATTCGATACACTGAGGGGTTTTGTATTCGAATAAATGCAGTTGCAATATTACGCCGGGCTGTATTAATATGTCTGTTTCTATTTTCTGTGAATTCTTATGCCTCAACCCTTGTACAGAGATCAATTGGAGATGCAAGCCGAATCAATCCAATATTTGCAACAGATTCTGCTTCCGGCGAAATTTCAGGGTGGGTTTTCAACGGTCTGTTGAAATATAATGCTAATCTTAAGTTAACCGGTGATCTTGCAAAAAAATATTTGGTTTCAAAAGACGGCAAAACGGTGACATTTATTTTAAGAAAAGGCATAAAGTGGCAGGATGGAGTTGAGTTTACATCTGCAGATCCGCTTTTTACATATAGAGCTCTGAGGAATCCAAAGGTTGCAACGCCTTATTCAACGGATTTTATGCTGATAGATAAAGCGGAGGCGATAGGAAAATATATATTCAGGGTGCATTATAAGACCGTTTTTGTTCCTGCATTGGCAAGCTGGACTATGGGAATTCTTCCCTATCATATTTTAAAAGGCCGTAATTTGGCAACCGACAGATTCAACAGACATCCGATCGGTACCGGTCCGTACAAACTGACAAAATGGAAGAGCGGTCAATCTATACTTTTGACAAAAAATGACAATTACTTTAGAGGCGCCCCCCATATAGATCATCTTCTTTATAAAATAATTCCTGATAGTGCCACTGCATTTCTGCAGCTTGAAACAGGCAAGATTGATGCAATGGGACTTTCACCGATACAGCTTAAACGGCAGATAACTAAAAAAATAAAAAAGAATTATAAAATTTATATAAGCCCGTCTTTCGGTTACACATATTTAGGACTGAATCTGAGAAGAAAGCTTTTTCGAAATAAAAAAGTCCGAAAGGCACTCGATTACGCTATAAATAAAAAGCAGATAATTGATACTATTCTTTTCGGAGAAGGAACTGTTGCCAATGGCATATATCCTCCTACAAGCTGGGTGTACGACAGCTCAGTTAAGGCAAGTAAATATGATGTTCCAAAGGCAGAAAGACTTCTAAAAGAGACCGGCTATCTATATGAAGACGGGAAATTGATGAAAGACGGAAAACAGTTTTCTTTTACTGTTGTAACTAATCAGGGAAATAATGAAAGAAAATATGCTGCGCTGCTCATTCAATCTGATCTAAAAAAGATCGGTATAAAAATGAATATCAGAATTCTGGAATGGCAGGCATTTCTGAATCTGGTAAACTCAAGAAATTTTGATGCCGTACTATTAGGCTGGCAGTTATCGCCCGATCCGGATCAGTTTTCGATATGGGACAGCTCTCAGGATAAGCACGGAGGATTTAATTTTGTGGGATATCATAATAAAACGGTTGACAAACTGCTTGAGAAGGGACGAAAAACGATGAATAGAAAGCAGAGAAAGACAATCTATCAAAAGATCAACAAAATAATATTTGACGACAAGCCGTACCTGTTTTTATATTCACCGTATTCTATCGTTGTAATACAGAATCGTTTCAAGGGGATAAAAAAGGAAAAGGCAGGTATATTTTATCATCTTGTCGACTGGTATGTTCCGAAACGCTTAGAGATTTACCCATAGGAGATATTATGAAAAAATTCATCATTGTATGCGGCGGAGTTGTGTCCTCATTGGGCAAAGGTATAGCAACCGCGTCACTCGGAAAACTTCTTGAATCAAGAGGATACAAGATTACGATACAGAAAATTGACCCGTATATTAATATTGATCCTGGAACAATGAGTCCATATCAGCATGGTGAAGTGTATGTCACAGCTGATGGAGCGGAAACCGACCTTGATATAGGACATTATGAACGGTTTACTCACGCAAAATTTACCAGAAAAAATAATTTTACAACCGGTCAGGTCTATCAAAGTGTTATTTCAAAGGAGCGGCACGGTGAGTACTTGGGAAAAACGGTACAGGTTGTTCCCCACATAACCGATGAGATCAAGAAAAGAATGCATGCAGTGGCAGAGGATAATGATGTCGTGCTTATCGAAATAGGAGGTACGATAGGTGATATAGAAAATCTTCCGTTTATTGAAGCTGCAAGACAATTGAAATATGATATAGGCAGAGAAAATATACTTTATATTCTGCTTACTCTTGTGCCGTATATAAGGGTTGCAGGAGAAATCAAAACAAAACCGACTCAAAGAAGCGTAAAGGAGCTTCAATCGCTTGGTATAAGACCCGATATTCTGTTGTGCAGAACCGAAAAGGCACTCGATGATAATATAAAAGATAAAATTTCATTATTTTGCAATGTGGAAAAGGATGCTGTAATAACGGCTCTTGATGCAAAAAATATATATGATGTACCGTTAAAACTTCATAAAGAGGGTATTGATGAGGTTGTTGTAAAAAAGCTTAAACTGAAAGATAAAAGGCAGTTTGAGATGTCGGAGTGGCGGCAGCTCGTGGAGAGGATGAACAATCCTATAACAAATGTAAGGATAGCGTTGGTGGGCAAATATATGGGGCTGAAGGAATCATATAAAAGTCTTGTTGAGGCAATCAGACATGCAGCAGCCAATCTCGGCGCAAAAGCCGAACTTATCTGGATAGAAGCTGAAGATATAGATAAACCGGAAACGATAAAGGAACTGAAAAGCGTGCACGGAATTATTATTCCCGGAGGATTCGGCACCAGAGGCATAGAAGGAAAAATAAAAACTGCGGAATTTGCAAGAAAAAGCATGACTCCGATGCTTGGAATCTGTCTCGGTATGCAATGTGCCGTAATAGAGTTTGCAAGAAATGTTCTGGAGCATAAAAATGCCAATTCGACTGAATTTGATCAGGAAACAGATTATCCTATCATAGATCTGGCAACAAGCTGGACCGATAAAAACGGCAATGAAGTTTGTAGAAGCCTGACAGACGACAAGGGCGGTACTATGAGACTCGGGCAATACTTGTGTAAAATTAAACATGGAACGGCGGCTTCAACCGCGTACATAGGTATGAGCCCAATTTATGAACGGCATCGTCACCGTTATGAACTTGAAACGGAGAAAGCTGTCGAACTTGAGAAAAACGGCTTGAAGGTTTCGGGAGTGTCGGGCGACGGATCGCTGGTTGAGATTGTTGAACTATCAAAACATCCGTTCTATGTAGGATGCCAGTTCCATCCAGAACTTCAATCATCGCTTGAAAAACCTCATCCTTTGTTTGTATCATTTGTAAGAAAAAGTCTTTTGAATAAAAATGCCGTTAGACGCTAAGTTGGATATTGCGATTAATAATGTTCTCGTGCCTGATTTTCATTCCTTGAGATTTTTTCACAAGAATGTCGGTATAAAGGACGGTTTTATAAAATGCCTAAGTAATCGATCTCTGAAAGGAAAAAAGACTATTGACGGTGAAAACGGATATCTTGCGCCGGGGCTTATAGATTGTCACTGTCACATAGAAAGTTCTTGTCTGATACCGTCTTTGTATGGAAAATTAGTGTCAAAACAGGGCACGCTTCATGTTGTTGCAGATGCGCATGAAATAGCCAATGTCAAAGGTCCCGAGGGCTTGAAATTCTTTATCGATGAGAGCGGAAACAGCCGCTGCAACATAAGATTTGCCGTTCCCTCATGCGTACCTGCAACCGATTTTGCAACAAACGGAGGCAGAATTGATGCCGATGATGTTGAGCAATTCTTAAAGCTTGATGAGGTTGTTTCACTCGGAGAACTTATGAATACGGCCGCGGTTATCAATAATAATGAACGATTCAGCCGTATGATTGATGCCGCAAAAAAAGCAGGTAAGCGCATAAACGGACACGCGCCGCTGCTCACGGATATGGAGCTGAAAAAATATATTAAAGCAGGCGTGGAAGATGATCATGAAAGTGAAACCTATGAAGAACTGAAGCAGAAGATCGAACACGGAATGAAGGTCTTTATAAGAGAAGGAAGCGCAGAGCATACAGATGACGATGCTTACAGAATAATAGAGGAGTATCCCGATGATGTAATGTTCTGCAGTGATGATAAAAGTACATCGGATATAATCAGATACGGGCATATAAACTACAATCTCAAAAAGGCCGTAAATTTTGGAATCCGCCCGATTCTTGCCCTGAAGGCTGCGGCATACAACGGATTGATTTATTACAATATGCAAAAATTTGCAGAGGTAAAAGAGGGCAGCGCCGGATATCTTGTTTTATTTGATAAAGACTTCAATGTGCGGTCGATTTTTTTGGAAAATTACGATGAACGGCCAAAAAGGCATTCTGCTGTTCCTGAGACTTTTCTTAACAGCATTGATATCAATTTCGTTAAAGACATACCTTCGATACCGAAACGTTCAAAACAGCTTTGCATAGGAGTAAACGACGGAAGTCTTATTACCGATAAGATTATGCTGAAAGGCGATCATAAAGAGTTCGATTTAGCCGACGATCTTCTTAAGCTTGTAGTTTTTGAAAGATACGGCAATGGAAACAGAGCAGCTGCAAGAATAAAAGGCTTTGGGTTAAAAAGAGGCGCCATAGCCTCATCAGTTGCTCACGATTGTCATAACATTATAGCAGTGGGCACATCAGATGAGATGATAAAAAAAGCGGTTAATAAGATTATTGAGGAAAAGGGCGGATTGGCAGTCGTCGATAAAGATAAGATTTTGTTTATGCCGTTAAGAATAGCCGGTATAGTAACGGACACGGCTCCGGAAAAAGTATCGAGATCATTAAAAGCGTTAAAAGATATGACAAAATATTTGGGGAGCGGCTTGTCTGATCCGTTTGCGACACTTTCTTTTATGGCTCTTGAGGTTATTGGTCATATAAAGCTCACCGACAAAGGACTTTTTGATGTAGATAAATTCAGTTATATTTAGTATACTGAACATTGAAAAGATATTTTTTATGCATAAAGGAAGCGGATGAAACGAAGAAAGTTCGGCAAAAAATTCAAGATATGGATTACCCCTGAGGCAATCAGGGATTGGAAGACGACAAGCCGGATTGCGTCGGAATACGGAATAATAGATCTGAATCAAATCGACAACAGGAATAAACAACTGTAGTTCGATGAAGAGGCTTTTTGACAATGACATTTCATAGCATACTATTTGAAAAAGCTGAAGACAGCATAAAAGAGGAAACACTCGAAGCACCCGCCTTTTTTATTGATTTAAATCTTGATCAGATCATAAATGCTATTACAGCCGACAAGCAGGAATATAACTTAAAACCATTTTTTTATACTTCTTTGAGTAATGTCGACACAATTAAGTATCGTCATGAAATAATGCAGGATCTCGAAAATCAGGTTCTGTTTGAAAATATAAAATTATTTGCACAAAAAATGCGTACAATGCGAGAATATCTTGCACGCCTGGATAAGCTTTATTACAAATATCTAAAGGAAAGATGGTTTTTAGATGCTGTGGATATTTATTGCGATTCAGTTAATAATCTATTGCATAATTTATCCCTTGCAGATTTGAAATCGCGCGGATTATCGGCTTTTCGCGAATATTTGACGGATTACACCAATTCAGATCGTTTTATTTCACTTCAGACGGAAATGAAAAAGATAAAAGCCGATTTATCGGAAATAAAATACTGCCTGCTTATTAAAGGAAATCACATTAAGGTTCGCAAATATGAATCTGAAATTGATTATAGTGCGGATGTTGAGGAAACATTCCGGAAATTCAAGCAAGGAGCAGTAAAAGATTATAGAGTCAAATTTCATGAGTCACCGGAAATGAACCATGTCGAAGCAAAAGTACTGGATTTGGTAGCCCAGCTGTATCCCGATATATTTTTTAATCTTGACAATTTTTGTGCGAAAAACGACAATTATTCGGATAAAACAATCGCTATTTTCGACAGGGAAATACAATTTTACGTTGCCTATTTAGAGTTTGCCGCAACAATTAAACAAGCCGGATTGAAATTTTGTTATCCGAAAATCGTTACTACAAACAAAGAAACTTATAATTATGAAGGATTTGATTTAGCTTTGGCATATAAACTTAGTACAAAAAAATTATCCGTTGTCTGCAATGATTTTTATCTGAAAGGCAAAGAACGCACATTTGTAGTAAGCGGTCCGAACCAAGGCGGCAAAACAACCTTTGCCCGCACCTTCGGGCAGCTGCATTATCTGGCCGGTATAGGCTGTCCTGTTCCGGGCAGAGAAGCGCAACTTTTTTTGTATGACAGGCTCTTTACGCATTTTGAGAAAGAAGAAAACATCAAAAATCTGAGGGGCAAGTTAGAAGACGATTTGATCAGAATTTATGATATTCTAAACATAGCCGCTCCTGACAGTATTATCATAATGAATGAGATTTTTACCTCGACAACATTGGCAGACACTATTTTTTTGAGTAAAAAGATAATGGAGAAAGTAACACAACTGGATTTGCTGTGCGTTTGGGTAACATTTGTAGATGAATTGGTTTCTTTCAGCGATAAAACCGTAAGTATGATCAGCATGGTTGTTCCTCAAAATCCGGCAATACGAACATATAAAATTGAAAGAAGACCTGCCGACGGACTTGCTTACGCGTTGTCGATTGCCGAAAAATATCGACTTACATACAGCCATTTGAAGGAGCGCATAAAATTATGAAGGCTTTTTTGATGTACAGAGATCGTGATTTTGATCTGCAGCAAAAATTACCTTTGAATGAACAGGCGCTGATCCAAGATCTGGAGTTAAACACACTGTTTGATGCTATGGCATCCGATGACAAATTCTTATCTGAAGTTGCAGAAAAAGCTGTTTTATCAAGTTTAAACGATCTAAATACAATCCAATATCGTCAAAATATTCTTAAGGACTGCATAGAGAATTCTTCTATTGTCAGAAATATCTATGAAATAGCCGTTCAGGCGATTAAAAGTGAGAAAAAGGTATATTTTGGTTTTTTTAGCAAATATCCCGGCGCGATACTCAGCAGATCGATAGAAGTGCTGCAGATATTTGTAGACATGCTCAAAAAACTTAAAAAGGTATCCGATGAATATGCCGATAAATTTAAGTCGGAAGGCTTTACGACATTTTTTGCGGTACTCAACAAAGAACTTGATGAGGAATATTTCGCCAGGGTACAAAATCATCTAAGAGAATTGAAATTTCACGACGGAGTTTTGATAAGCGCCGAATTGGAAAAAGGTAATAAAGGTACCAATTATATACTCCGTAAACCACAAGACAAAAAACAGAGTTGGGTGGATCGAATTTTTGCCAAAAAACCGCCCGTTTACAGTTTTACTATCAGCGATCGCGATGAAAGCGGAAATAAAGCACTGTCGGAATTAAGAGACAGAGGGATCAATCTTGTTGCCAATTCACTTGCTCAGTCAAATGATCATATTCTCAGTTTTTTTAACATGTTGCGGACAGAATTAGCCTTTTACGTTGGTTGTTTGAATCTGCATGAACAACTTGCTCAAATAGAAGAGCCGATATCTTTTCCTATACCTGTCGTTTCAGGTGAATTCCGACATTCTTTGAAGGGCTTATATGACTTATGTTTGGCTTTAAACATACGGCAAAAAATTGTCGGCAATAATGTGAATGCCGATGACAAGAGCCTTGTGATAATCACAGGTGCCAACCAGGGCGGTAAATCAACTTTTTTACGAAGCATCGGCTTGGCACAGCTAATGATGCAATGCGGAATGTTTGTACCGGCTGAGTCTTTTTGTGCCAATGTCTGCAGCGGCCTGTTTACGCATTACAAAAGAGAAGAAGACACCGCCATGAACAGCGGAAAGCTGGATGAAGAGCTAAGTAGAATGAGTGATATAGCAGACAATATAACTTCAAATTCCGTATTATTATTCAATGAATCATTTGCAGCAACAAACGAAAGAGAAGGCTCGGAAATTGCAAGGCAGATAATTTATGCACTATTGGAGAAACGTATCAAGATTTTTTTTGTTACGCATTCATATGAATTTGCTCATGGTTTCTATGACAAGAAAATGAAAAATGTTATTTTTCTGCGGGCTGAAAGGCAAACCGACGGGAGAAGAACCTTTAAAATTATCGAAGGTGAACCGTTGCAGACCAGTTATGGCTCAGATGTATATAATAAGATATTCGGAACAGACAATAAAGGTGCCGTTAAACCCATTCACGCAAATTGCGGACAAAACAAGAACAAAGTAGATCGAGAAAGCAAATCTGCATAAAACGCTAAATATATTATGAGACCACTGCACAGTAAACAGATTCACAGCTTTTTATTGTGCAGTGGTCTCATAATCTGGAGCGAAGCAAACGAAAATCCGGCCGTTTTATTTCCGACTGGAATCTTGTGGTGCCCCAAGAGGTTTTTAAACAGAACCGGACAGAGGTGTTATGAAGCTCTCAGTCGAAAAACTTACCGTAGAAGCGGAATCTAAAGGATTCAGCCCTGATGTTCTGGAAAAAGTAGCGCATCTACTTGGGCTGCTTAATACCTTGCAGCAGCATCTATGAAAGTGCAAATAGCATAATTTTATAATTAAAACTTGATTTATGCATTTTTTATGCAATAATAGATATTAAATTCATTTAAGGGGGGTTTGCTATGCTTGTTAAATTTAGTATCACCAACTATAAATCTTTTATGACAACACAGTCGCTTGTAATGACTGCCAATAATGCTGCCGAATTGCAAAAAGAAAATACTTTTATCTCACCTGTATCAAATTTGCCGCATCTTCTTCGTTCTGCAGTCGTTTATGGCCCAAACGCCGC
>CAZPBP010000026.1:11232-11414 GCA_964584845.1 uncultured Hippea sp. | reverse complement strand
ACGATCTTTCCGTCTCTTTCCAGATAAATTATAGCGACCGGAGCCTGATCAACAATCTTTTTATATATCATCTATGCAATCCCTATTTTTTTTCGTGAACTTTTTAACAGATATGCTACGGCAATGCAGATTACGGCAAGTACTATATATACCATGAATCCCCTTGCGTAGCCAAGCAACCC
>CAZPBP010000026.1:0-11222 GCA_964584845.1 uncultured Hippea sp. | reverse complement strand
CGAAAACACCGAGAATCGGAGGTACTGCAAATCCGCCGAATGCTCCAAGGCCTCCAACCCATCCGGAAGCGCCTCCTACGGATTCAGGTACATATCTTGGAACAAGCTTGAATACGGCGGCATTGCCAACTCCCATTCCTGCACCGATAAAAAGTTCTCCTATAAGATCAGGTACAAATGCGGTTGAGATTGTCAAAAACAGTGCACCGATTAAAACAAGAGAGAAGCTTCCTATTGCAACTTTCTCTCCGCCGAGACTGTCACTGAGATTTCCGCCGTATATTCTTATAAAGGACGCGAGAAGAGAAAAGCCTACACCGCCGAGAAGGCCTGCCATTTCTATGTCGAATCCGTGAAATATTCTCCAGTATGTGGGAAACCATGCGGTAAGCGCCAAAAATCCTCCGAATGAGGTAAAATAGAGTGTTACAAGAGCCCATGTGCGCCATTTGCCTGCAGATATTTTTAGCGACTCCATTACCTTTCCGCTCGGCATCAACTCCTGACCAAGCTCTTTTGAGATTTTGATTGCCTTATCTCTTCCGGTTTTATGCACAAGCTGGAAGAAATAGGCATCATGAGCGATATACAGGTAGATTAATGTTCCGGCAGTAAGCAATATCAGCCAGATAAAATAAGAGTTCGCAAGGCCTGCAATCGGAAGAACAAACGACAGAAGTATTGTAAAAATGCCGGGAGCTGTGTTGCCTAATCCCCCGTATAATCCGAGAGCTATGCCCTGTTTTGATTGCGGATACCAATAAGAAGTCTGAGGTATTCCGACAGAAAATGTCGCTATACCGCAGCCGCTCAAAAAACCGAAGAAAAGAATGAGCGGATAGTCGCTTGCGTTGAGATGATTGGGATAAAGCGCAAAAAGAACTACAGACAATCCAATCATACCGATTATTCCCAGTGCAAGAAGTATAAAAAGCGGTTTTTTGCCGCCTGCCTTATCTACCCATGCGCCAAACGGAATTCTCATCAGAGAGCCGGTAAGCATTGGAGCGGCAACAAGCAATCCGACTTGTAAACCTGTTAGATGCATTATTGTTTTGAACTCCTTTGCTGCAGGTCCATACAAAGCGACGGCGGCAAAGCCTATAAAAAATCCCCAAGTTGCAGCAGTGAGACCTAACTTAGGATTCCCCTTCAATTTATATTTTTTCATCAAATCATTAACGCTCATCAGCTTCCTCCGAAAAGTTTATTTGTGCCATCTTGCTATCTGATAAGGTCGCCACAGATACGGAATAGGTACAGAAATAATGTGCACCAATCGCGTAAAAGGGAAAACGGCAATTAGAAAAAATGCGTTCAGGATATGCAGTTTTACGATCATAGGCAGAACGACAACATAGCTGCTGTCCGGAGTAAAACTGAGAAGCGACCAGATCCATGGAACTATGGTATTGAGATACCACAGGCTGCCCCATCTGTATGTGAGCGCGATATAGATTCCGCTTCCAACCTGAAACAAAAAGAGATACAGGAGCAGCCAGTCGGTTGCAAAACTTACCGCATTAACCTTACCGTTGGATAGTCTTCTTACGGCCAGTATAATAAGACCGACAAATGAAAGGAATGCCAGTCCGAGTCCTATAGATTCAAACAGTTCGATTCTGCTGCCGGCAAGCAGCCATTTATATGCACCGGGTATGATAAGAGCAAAAATATGCAGCAGCAGGATAATAATTATTCCATAATGCCATGGCACGGAACCCCAGAAAAGTTCTTTGTTTTCCAAAAATTGTGATGAGTAGCTCGAATAGGAGTATCTGTCGGTTGTAAATCGATAAACAGTAAATATTACGGCTATCGTTACCGATAGGTACGGAAACGCAATAAATAAAAAACTATTGGTCATTTGCAACCTCCGATTTTATAAAATTTTTCAAAGCAGCCAATATTGATGCATAAAAATTCCGGGCAGATATTTCATTGCTGCTTTTGCCGTTGTTCGTTTTGTCAGGATTTATTTCAGAGAGCATTTTCTCTACAGAAGGTTTCAACGCTTCCTCTATAAGTTCGCCATAAAAGCCCTCATCCGTTAAAGTAGACAAAAATTTCAGAATGACAGAGAGATGGTCGGGCATCTCATCATAAGGCTGATCAAATCCAAAAAACCTGAATTTTTCCTTTAGTCCCGTAAGCAGCAGACTTCTTTTGTAATCTTCACCAAAAAGATGATATCCTATATACGGAGAGCAGAGGGAATTTATATCAAAAATACCGGTATATGCCTCCTGAAGAGATCCCAGCGATTGACTATCCATCCATTTTTTTAACGGTTTGATATTGACCTTATCATCTGAAATCAAATCATTGCCTAATATTTCTAACTGATCGGCAAGACTTTCTTTTGATTCGGGGTAATCCATAAGGGTAGAAAACGCCTGAAGTGTTTGTCGTCTATCGAAAAACATGGAAGATTGTTTCATAACCTTCTTTCAGCCTTTTGTATAAAGCCGAAGCCTGTGCCTGACTTATGATCGTATACATCTTCAAAGCTTTCGATCGCCTCCTCTCTATACATCGGAGGTATAACAAAACGCTCATCTATACTGGGCAGTGATGTTAATCTATAAATCATAACGGCTTCTTCGGCATCAGTGTCGCCCATCTTAAAAGCCTTTTTCAGATCATCCTGAGTTACATCACCGACCGTAATGCTTCTCATATAAAGGCGTACGGCAATAAGTTTTTTATAAATATGATCAATCTTGCTTGTGTCACCTGCAGAAAAAAGAGATGCAAGGTATTTTATAGGAACGCGCGAATCTGTCAGTGAATGGAAAAGCTGCAGATGATCGGTTTGAGTGGTGCTGTCGGCGTTTACCACATCAAATTTTCCGCCTTCCACTTTTGCAGTGATTGGAGAAAGCGGAGGCACATAAAAAAGCATCGGCAGAGTTCGGAATTCCGGATGAAGCGGCAGAGCCACTTTCCATTGTTTTACAAATTTATAAGTAGGAGAGTTTTGAGCAGCGATAAGAATCTCATCATGTATCCCCTGAGCTTTTGCTGCGGATATTACCTTTTCATCAAAAGGATCAAGAATCATATCAAGTTGGGTATCAACAAGTTTATCATCCGAAACCTTTGCGGAGTTCTCAATTTTATCGGCATCATAAAGCATTACTCCAAGATATCTGATGCGGCCTACGCAGGAATGCATACAGACCGGAACCTGACCGGTCTCAAGTCTTGGAAAGCAGAGAATACATTTTTCAGATTTTCCCGTGCTCCAGTTATAGTAGCTTTTTTTATACGGGCATCCTGAAACACACATTCTCCAGCCGCGGCATTTCTCTTGATCAATCAAAACTATACCATCCTCGCCGCGCTTGTATATTGCTCCCGATGGACAGGTAGCAACACACGCAGGATTCAGACAGTGATTGCATATTCTGGGAACATAAAAAAATACCAGCCGCTCAAGTTCATTGAGCTGTTCCTTTTCCAATTCGGTCAGACTTTCAAGGTTAGGATCGTTTCTGGCATATATCGTAGATCCGCTCAGGTCATCATCCCAATTTGGACCTGCTTCAATATTTATCGCTTTCCCCGTAATTAACGATATCGGTCTCGCTGTCGGCTGATCATCTCCTTCAGGTGCGTTGAGGAGGTCTTCGTATCTGTATGTCCAAGGTTCATAATAATCGTCAATTGTCGGCAATGACGGACTGCTGAAAATATTAAACAGTCTGTTCCACCTGCCGCGCATTTTAGGTTTGAGTATGCCGCCTTTTGTTTCCCAACCACCTTTATATTTCGACTGTTCTTCCCATTTAGTTGGATAGCCTGTTCCGGGTTTCGTCTCAACGTTGTTCCACCACATATATTCAGCGCCTTTTCTGTCGGTCCAGAGATTTTTGCAGGCAACGCTGCAGGTGTGGCAGCCGATACATTTATCAAGATGAAATACCGTTGAAATCTGCATCCGTATATTCATCATTCCTCCTTTGATGATAACATTGTTAAAAGGTAACTTTGTCGAGTTTTCTAATTGCAACGAACGAATCACGATTTATGCCTGTCGGTCCCCAATAGTTCATAGAATATGTAAATTGACCGTAACCTCCCGCAAGAAGAACGGGATTAAGTCGTGTTCTTGTTAAACTGTTATTCATTCCGGCTCGTTTATTGCCGCGCAAAGGAGATTTCGGCACGGAAATAGTGCGCTCGGTTGCATGATAGATCCAACAGGTTCCGGAAGGAATTCTTGAGCTCACAACAGCCCTTGTAACAACTACCCCGTTATCATTGTATACCTCTAACCAATCGTTATCTTTTATTTCCATCCTTTCGGCATCCTTCTCGCTAATCCAGCATGGTTCAATGCCTCTTGAGAGCGTCAGCATTCTCAATGTATCTCCGTATGTTGAATGAATATGCCATTTTCCATGCGGAGTAATAAGGTTAAATTTTTCGGCACCAATTCCATCGGGTGAGTTTCGCAGGTCCCCCATCGGTTTCCAATCAAGCTTAGGTTTGTACACGGGAAAATTCTCACCAAAATCGATAAACCATGGATGGTCAAGATATATATGCTGTCTTCCTGTTAATGTGCGCCACGGAATGAGCCGTTCTTTGTTGAGCGTCCAGGCTGAATAAGCCCTGCCGTCATTACTGTTGCCCGACCAGCAGGGACTGGTCAAAAGTCTCTGCGGCTGCTGCTGAAGTTCAAGGAAGCTCAGCTTTCTGCCTCTTTGTTTGGCGAGATCCGAAAGCTTAACCCCTGTTTTTTTCTCCATAAACTTAAAGCCCTCATAGCAGGCATCGCCGTTGGTCTCGGGAGCGAGATAAAGCGTGATATTGGCGGCATCTATGGTGTCCTCAAGGCTTGGATATTTTTCACCATTCCATTCAACGCATCTTGTACGTCTCGGATCAGCGATTCCTCCGATCGGATTCTGCATCAGATTATCATAAAATTTTTTGACAGGTATGTGTGCTCCGTGAGCCCCAATACCTTTGTCGCGTACGTTTCGTCCCAACGATATGAAACGGTTATATAGACTTGCATAATCTCTTTTGATTATACTAAAGTGCGGCATGGTTTTGCCGGGAATTGCCTCACACTCAGCTTCATACCATTTTTTTACCTTAGTCTGGGAGATCTCATCCGGACTGTCATGCATAAGCGGAGACATTACCAGATCTTCAACAGGTTCGCTAAAGGCATATTTCGACAGTTTACTTACTTCTTTTGCAAGCAGCTTAAAAATTTCCCAATCTGATTTTGACTGCCATGAAGGCTTGACAGCTTCTCCAAGCGGGTGAATATATGAGTGCATATCCGTGGTGTTAAGATCGTTTTTCTCGTACCACATTGCCGTCGGCAGTACGATATCGGAATATAAAGCCGAAGTATCCATTCTGAAATTAATATCTACGACAAGATCCATCTTTCCTCGCGGAGCAGGTTCGCTGAACTTTATCGTTTTTACACTTTTTTCTGCCCGCTCGCTTGAAACTATGTTATCTGAAGCTCCAAGATAATGACGCAGAAAATATTCATGTCCTTTGGCGCTTGTGCCGATTGCATTGCCTCTCCAAATCATCCAGATTCTCGGCCAGTTTTCTTTCGAATCGGGAGAATCTATGGCAAATTTCAGTTTTCCCGATTTAAGTCGATTTATGATATATTTAGAAACATCGGAATCGCTTTGCGCTCCATCTTTTCTGGCATTTTTTACAATTTCAAAAGGATTTTTGTCAAACTGCGGATAGGAAGGCATCCAGCCCATTTTCACTGCATCATTTATAAGATCTGCAGCATGTCCTTTTGCCCATTTAGCATTTTTAGGCACAGATGCATATTCTGTAAAATCCCCCTCGTATCGCCACTGATCACTATTCATATAATGCCATGTCGGCGCTTGCTGAAAACGTGGAGGTTTTATCCAATCTCCGGCTGAAGCGATAGCTCCCCATGGTGCAGCCGGTGCAAGTTTTTCCTGACCCACATAATGGTTCAATCCTCCTCCGTTATTGCCCGGACATCCGGTAAGCAGCAGCGCAGTAGCTGTAACTCTGTATCCCTGATCGTTGTGATACCAGTGATTTATTCCCGGACCGATAATCACCATCGATTTTCCTTTTGTGTGTTCGGCATTTCCGGCAAATTCACGGGCAAATCGTATGACGGTTTTCCTTCCGATTCCCGTAATCTTTTCCTGCCATGCAGGCGTATAAGGTTTTGTATCGTCGTAATCGGAGGGATAATCTCCTCCGAAACCCATAGAGACGCCGAATTCAGCCATAATCAGATCAAATACTGTGGCAACCATTATATCGCCGTCTTTTGTCTTCAATCGTTTTATCGGAACACTCCTGATCGATTCTCCTTTATTCACAAAATCGTTAAATGAAATAGGTACAACCTCATCATGTTTATCTTTAAAACTGATTACCGGATCTATCGGACTGTTATCAAGTCCGTCTTCAAGTTTAAGATTCCATTTTCCGGTTTCTTTTTTATCCCATCTGAAACCAACCGTACCTTTAGGTGCACGTGGTTCATCACTGTTTTCATCGTAGATTAAGAACTTCCAATCCCCGTTTTCAATATCGTTATAGCGGGAAATTCTGTTGGCTCTGACATTTTGTCCTGCTTTGCAGTTGCCGCTTATCGGATCCTTCTCAAGTTCTACGAGAAACGGCATATCTGTATACTGTTTTATATAACTCACAAAATAGGGAACGGTTCTCGCCGCATAAAATTCTTTCAGAATCACATGATTGACTGCCATCCAAAAAGCCGTATCTTGTCCGGCCTTCGTCGGAATCCACCAGTCTGCATACTTTGAAACCTGACTGAAATCAGGAGATATAACAACAAGTTTGGATCCGTTGTGTCGTGCCTCTGATAGAAAATGGACATCGGGTGTTCTTGTCATATTAGGATTTGTTCCCATAACAACGATAAATTTACCATTATACCAGTCTGCGCTTTCCGCAACATCGGTCTGATCACCCCAAATTTCAGGAAATGCAGGAGGCAGATCGCAGTACCAATCATAAAAACTTAGATGAACTCCTCCGAAAAGCTGTGAAAATCGTGTCCCTCCTGCAAAGGAAAAAAACGACATGGCAGGAATTGGAGAAAAGCCGAAAACACGATCAGGTCCCCATTTTTTAGCTGTATATAGGCACGAAGCCGCGATTATTTTAATTGCATCGTCCCATTTGGTACGCCGGAAACCGCCTTTGCCTCTTGCCTTCTGATACCTTGAACGCTTTTTGTTGTCCTCAACAATTGATGCCCATGCATCTATCGGATTATCATGTGTTTCTGCAGCTTCCTGCCAAAAATCCAAGAGTACTCCTTTTATATAGGGATATTTTACTCTTATAGGGCTGTAGACATACCATGATGCAGAAATACCTCGCTGGCATCCGCGCGGCTCATATGGTGGAAGTTCATTGCTAAATTGAGGATAATCCGTCTGCTGCAGCTCCCATGTTATAACGCCGTCTTTTACGTAAACACCCCATGAACATCCTCCGGTACAGTTAACACCATGTGTGCTTCTTACTATTTTATCGTGCTGCCATCTGTTTCTGTAAAATTCTTCCCACTGCCTGAGCTTAGGATTGGTTATATCTTTTATCCATCCCATTTAGTCTGCCTCCTTTTCAAGCCTTTTTTATAAGAGTGCGCCTAACGCCGGACAGACGATTTTTCCATATAATCGGTATAAAAATTACAAAAATGGCAAAAATCACCGCGGCATACATAAACAGATCCTGTCCTTTATTTCTATTGATTTTCAATTTGGATGAGTAGCGCAAAAAAGATATGAGACCGGCTCTTTCCTTTTCTGTTATCGGTCTACTTTGATAAACAGGTTTCATCGTAGGAAACGGAACGGATTTGAGCACAATATTCAGTCCGTTTTTGCCGAGCTGTTTGTATATAGATGTAAGGTTGGGGCCTAAGCTGCCGCCTTCCGCCTTAAGGGAGTTGACAGAGTGGCAGGATATGCATGCCGCTCCTCCGTTTTCAAAATATTTTTGACCGGTAAAAAGTCTTATCCCTGCCGTGGCCGCTTCCGATAAAGCAGGAGTAACGCCTGCAAACACATTAAACCCGAATAGAACAACAAGCATGATGATTATTCCTGAAAACAGTTTAGAAATCATTGAATTACCCTCCTTCTTGCTATGTAACTTTATAAAGATTATAGGATTTTTTAAACAAGTCAACAGTTAGTTAATATCTTGTTTTTTTTAAAAGTAATAAATATATAGAAGCCGCTGCACAATAAAAAATATTGATACAGCGGTCATTCATACTATCATTAAACTGCAGATATTGAGATAGGATTTTATCTGTATCATTTTCGTATGGTATTGCCGCTTCACTTTTCATCAATTTCAGATAAGCTGTCTGCAAATGAAAATTATATATCCGAACTTAATCACTAAGTTTATTTCAGATAGTATGGCAGTAATTTCAGCCGATGTATTTGCTGATGTCGTAAACGATTTTCTATTAGACGGAGCAGTTGATACAGCCGTATATCATACGGGATACAGCAGCATTGATAAATAGTGTAAAGTGATGAGTGGATGCAAAACGGACAAACCGTGAAATCTTTGAAAAAATGACGGCAATACTTTTTTTGCAATCAGATCTTGATATATAGAATTTTTCGTTCGATGTTTATTATATTAAAGATTTTTGCATTGCTGCTCCAGCCTTCTAAAATATTTGCTCTTCTAAAAATTCATTTGATGCTAATTGCTGCAATATTTATTCAAAATCGAAAAAACTTGCAAATCTATTTGTTGTGACAGAGCTCAGTAACAGAAAGGGGTACATCTACACGGCGGCAAGTATAGTCGCCGCAAGCTTGATGTATATCCTTACAAAACTTGCAGTAAGTTCTGTAAATATCTACTCCCTTATGGGAATCTACTTTTCTGCAGCTTTTTTGACCGGCATGATATCATCAAAAATCTTCATAAAAACAGATCTGTTTTATGAACTGAAGATGCATATGTTTCTAATAGTTGCCTTATCCGGTTTAACTATAGTAGGCGCTTATTTCTGGTTTTTGTCGATAGACCATGCAGGCGCCGCCACTACATCACTGCTTGCAAAATTACAAACAATTTTTACCATAGCTGCCGGAGTTGTTCTGCTTAAAGAACGGTTCGCCAAATCGGCTTGGGTTGCTGCAGCCGGAACTATTATAGGCAGTGTACTTGTTGTTTATAAAGGCGGGCATGTTGATTTTCAGGGCGTGTTGTGGATGAGCATATTCTCTGTAAGTTATGCCCTGCAGGCGTATTTGGTAAGAAGGGTTGCGGCATCGGTTGATATGATTGCCCTAACCGTATGGCGTTCATTTTTTATCGCGCTCTTTTTTTTGAGTGCTGCGCTGATAAAAGGAAATTTTCATGTACCGCAAACCGGTTATCTTATAGTCATTTCCATTGCAGGAATAATGGGGGCATATCTATCAAAAGGGTTCCAATATCTGGCGTTCAGACATCTTCCTATCTCAACGGTTTCCGTGCTGACAAACGGCGAATCGGTTTTAACATTAATTCTTGCTGCTGCATTTCTTAATGAGCGTTTAAGTTTGATAAATATATCAGGAGGAGTGCTGATTATTGTCGGTGCCGTTTTTCTTATAACTCATCTTGCGCGTTAATAGCATTCAAAGCATGTTATCAGTTTGTGTAAATTTACGGGAAAGTGCTGTAACGGTGTGCACAAAATAAGAACTGTGTTCGGGAAGCCGGTTTTTTTTCAAATAAACTATCTAAATAGTTTGCAGCTACGCCGACTAAAGTTTTATACGTTTTTTTATGGCTTCATACAGCACGGCATTTTTGTGCCTTCTGTAATCCGTAAGATCTCTCTTGCTGTGCAGAATATGCAGATAATAGAGAGTAGCTATAAAGATTGTCCCTCCAATTATATTTCCGATTGTTCCGGGAATTCCGAGTTTTATAACCCAATCTATCATATTAAACGGTGCTCCCGCTATCGCCCCTATAAAAACTTCAGCTGAAGAAAGTACTACATGTGTAAGTGAACCAATGCCTATCATAAAAATAATTATCCAGATTGCTATCAGTTTTGCCACTCTATCTTTTACTGCCAAAACCAGCCATGTCATCAATGTCATAAGCATGCCTGCAAATATCGCACTGATAAATGTTTCTATGATGGAACGGTGCATTTTGTAGTCTGCAAGCTCAATAAAATGTGTTTTTGCGAAAATCCCGATGGAAGCGATTCCTCCGATTGCTATAAGCGCCAGAATTATCGCAACACCAAGAAAATTACCGATATAGGTTACCGTCCACAATCTTAGTAATTTAGAAATTTCTCCGTCACGTTCTAAAATAGGCGTAACCGGAATCAAAAAATTTGCCGTGAAAAGATCGGTGTTTGTCAGTTTTAAAATAAAAAATCCGAGTGGAAGAATAACCGATGCTACTATTAAACTGATTTGCTGATTCGCTATTCCGCCTGATGCCGCAGCAGAAGCAAGATCTCCAAGCGTCACGCTTATTCCGCCTATTATTCCTGAAAAGAGCAACTCAAGTGCTGATCTGGAAAGACGCTTTTTCCCTTCATCGACCGTTTTCTCAAAAACATACAGCGGGTCGCCTTCTTTGTCTTCGCGACTTTTGATAGCAGCAAGCATAACGGAAAAGCGATTCTCATGATATTTCTCATCATCCGCTATCTGAAGTAAAATCTTTTTCGACTTTTCATCCGGAGCGATATTTGCATATTTTCGGTAGCTTGTTACTGCCTGAGCTTCAAGAATCTGGTTAAATCTAAGTATATCTTTATCATTGAGCAATGTTGATACCAATTTGACTGCATCATTAGCTCGTTGAATATCCGGTTTAGGCTCAATGCCTGCAGAAGTTAAAAGTTCCCTGAGCAGATCCGAATGCAGCTGTTCTGTTTTGGAGATAAACCTAAGCAAAATTGCCAAATCTTTATCTTCGACCTTTTTTGTCTCATAATTATATACTCTTTTGGCGATTTTCTCTTGATTATACAGCTCTTTGAGGGCTTTATAAAACGGCATACTTAAAACTATAACATAAAGCGGTACTTTAGCAAATTTATGACCGAAGGCATAAGAAGTCTATGGCATTTCTATTGCTGTGCAATAAATATATTCGCAGCTTTTTTAATTTGTAAACGATTACCCTGAGTCTTCCAATCAACTTCTCCT
>CAZPBP010000025.1:0-11653 GCA_964584845.1 uncultured Hippea sp. | reverse complement strand
CAGTAGTAGCCCTTACATTCTCAGGTAGATCAGCCATCTCTGCGATTCCGCCGGCATTATCGGAGATCGGACCGTAAGAATCAATAGAAATGATTATGCCGCTAAGTGAAAGCATAGAGGCTGCAGCGATGGCAATTCCATACAGACCTGCCAATATATAAGAGAAATAAATAGCAAATATGAAGATGATTGCAGGAAGAACCGGAGCTTTCAGGCCTACCGCAATACCGGCAATTATATTTGTAGCATGTCCGGTTCTTGATGCATCTGCAATACTTTTAACAGGACTATATCTCTCCGATGTAAAAAAGTCGGTCACAAAGAGAAGCAGTATGGCGATAATTTCACCGATTGCCGCAGTAAGAAAAAGACTTGCAGGCGACACATAAGAGCCGTCAGGAAATGTTGCAACATTATGCATCATCTTGTTTGCGACAAACCATGTAACTATAAGAGATATTACAAATGTCACACCAAGAGCTTTATAAAATCCTTTTACCACTGCATCATTGTCCTTAATCCTTGCGAAAAATACACCTATAACCGAGGATACTATCGCAAACGATGCCACTACAAGAGGAAACATCGTAGCCGGACCGACGGTACCCGTTTTATCAAACAGCGTATGTCCTAAAATCATAGAGGCAACAAGCGTGACGGTAAATGATTCAAACACATCGGCTGCCATACCTGCGCAATCACCGACATTATCACCGACATTATCTGCAATAACAGCAGGGTTACGCGGATCATCCTCCGGAATCCCTGCTTCGACTTTGCCTACAAGATCAGCTCCGACATCAGCTGCTTTGGTATATATACCACCGCCTAAACGCGCAAAAACACTGATAAGGCTTGTACCAAATGCCAGGCCGATCATTGCCTTTAATGTCTTTTCAACCGGTTGACCAAACAAATATACCGATGCTGTATAAAATCCGGCAACAGCCAGAATTCCAAATCCGGCAACAAGAAATCCCGTGACGGATCCCCCTCTGAATGCAACATTAAGCGCATATGACAGCCCATGTTTTGCAGCTTCAGCGGTTCTTACATTCGACTTTACCGCTACGACCATCCCGATATAACCTGCCAAAGCAGAAAGAGAGGCGCCTACAAGATATCCTATAGCGGTTAAAAATCCAAAATGCTCAGACTTTATCCCCAATGCCCACATAACAATAAATATTGCTACAGCAACATAGGAAATCGTCCGGTATTCTCTTGAAAGAAACGCCATAGCTCCATCTCTTATTGCTTTTGCAATCTCTCTCATTCTATCGTTGCCCTCAGGCTTTGCCGAAACCCAGACAGCCGATGAGGCAGCATAAATAAGTGCAATTGCACCACTGACAAAAGCAATCAATAAATAAACACCAACATTACTCATAAGTAACCCTCCAAATTGATTTCCGTTCTTTTCAAAAATTTTATCATTAGTTTATACAACATTTTCATATCTCTCCCTCTTTATATATCGTTCCATAAAATGTAAATAACCTTGCATTGGGATCTTTTAGACAATCGGATGTCATTCCCGCCTTAAAACAAATTTGCTGCAAATATTTATCAACATCCCAACCCTGCTCAACGGGCACTTGAGGCAAAAAAAGCCCCGAACGACCGCCGGATTTTAAGATGATTCCATCACGTCCTATCTTTATTTTCTCTCTAAAAGGTCTTTCTATCTCTTGCGGCTTGCTAAGCAAAGTCACCTCGATTTTTATATCATCTAATTCGGAAGATTCAAGAGGCAAAAAACGCGGATCTCTGAAGGCAGCTGAAAGCGCCGCCTCTTTTAATGCGTCTGTAATACTCATAACAGGTTCGGGAATACCTATGCATCCTCTAAGATTTCCGTTTTTGCTCAATGTCACGAAAACACCCTGTTCTTTTCTCATCAAATCACTATATTCGTCTGTATCCGGAAATTTAAGATCTCTTCCAAGCCGTTTCGCAATAAAATATCTCGCCATTTTCAAAAGCAGTTTGCCGAAATTTTTATCCATCTGTCACCTCCCGACATCGGCTGCAAAGTCCCCTGTCAGATTGTTTTACCGACGGAAGATATCGCCAGCACCGTTCGCATTTCTCTGAATTCGACTTCTCTATCGTAATATCAACTCCATCAATACTGCAGCTTGCTATAGGATTTGCAGCTCTGCCGATTCTGAATTCAGAAACCATAAAAAGATCGGCGCTGTTTTCAAATTGTCTCAAAAATTCTATTTCAGCATTATTACCGTCAGCATATATAACAAGCTCAAGACTGTTGCCCACAGTTTTATCTGCTTTTAGAGGTTCAACGGATTTTCTCACAGCCGATCTATATTTGTCCAGCTTTTCATATCTTTCTACAAGCGACCGATCTATCCTCCGGTCATGCAGAGCAGGAAGGCCTCCCTCAAATACAGAGCTTTTGTTCCTGTTTTGCCACGCTTCCTCAGCAGTAAAACAGAGAACCGGCGAAAGAATATGAACTATTTCATCATATAAGATATTCAGAACAACCTGAGCGCTCTTGTAACTCATGCTCTTTTTTGAGTCGCAATAAAGTCTATCTTTTATTATGTCAAAATAGTAACTGGAAAGATCATTATTGCAAAAGTTAGTGATATTTTTTATTGCCGTATGAAATTGATAGCTTGCCATGTCATCAAGAATATTGCGCTTCTTTATCTCCCATCTTGCCAAAATCAACCGATCGAATTCAAGCAGCTTATCAACATTATCAAAAGAATCGGCAAGATTTCCAAGCAAAAATCGTATACCGTTTCTAAGTTTTCTATATGTTTCAACAAGGCGCTTCAAGATTAGATCAGATAAGTGAATATCATATTGATAATCACTTGAGGCAACCCAAAGACGAAGAATATCGGCTCCATACTGATTAATAATCTTTTTTGGACTTATGACATTTCCAAGTGACTTGCTCATCTTTTTTCCGTTCATATCGGTTACAAAACCATGAGTTAAAACAGCTCTGTAAGGAGCATGGCCCCTTGTACCGACCGATTCCAAAAGTGAGCTGTGAAACCATCCCCTATGCTGATCGGAGCCTTCAAGATAAAGATCTGCCGGAGATGACAACTTCCAGTGCGAATCCTCCAAAACAGCTGCATGACTGCTTCCCGAATCAAACCATACATCAAGTATATCGTTTTCCTTTTCAAACTCCTCTGATCCGCAGTCACACTTATAACCTTCCGGCAATAACTTTTTATTGTCCATTTCAAACCATATATCGGCGCCGCCCTCTTCCATCATATCGGCTACTCTGCCGATCAGCTCTTTAGATGTCTGATATTTGCCGCATTTTTTACATCTAAAAAGTGCAATCGGAACTCCCCACGCTCTTTGCCTGCTGATGCACCAATCGGGACGATTCTCTATCATACTCATTATTCTGTTTTTGCCCCATTGGGGAATCCAGCGCACATTGTTTATTTCTCTCAGTGCATCTTTTCTAAGATTTCCTTTATCCATAGAGATAAACCATTGAGCAGTAGCTCTAAAAATTACGGGAGACTTGCACCTCCAGCAATGAGGATATGAATGCGTAATTTTTTCTACATCAATAAGTCCTCCGGCCTCCTTAAGATCTGCCGTAACAAGAGCGTTAGTATCCCAGGTGGTTTTTCCCTCATATTCCGGAATTTCTTTGGTAAATTTCCCATGATCATCAATTGGTGAGAACGTCTCAAGGCCGTATTTCAAACCGGTCTGATAATCATCGGCACCATGACCGGGAGCTGTATGAACCGCTCCGGTTCCGGAATCGGTTGTCACATAATCGGCAAGAACTATTGGAGATATTCTTCCGTTCAGAGGATGAATAAGATTTCTGCCCTCAAGCTCCCTGCCCTTCAATTCAGATAGAATCTTATAATCCGATATTCCAAATCGAGTCATTAAGGAATCAAGCAGCACTGCTGCAACCACAAAAACCTTATCGCCACCGACAGCGGCAACGGCATAGACAATTTCGGGATTAAGGGCAACGGCTCTGTTTGCAGGTATTGTCCATGGAGTAGTAGTCCAGATTATTACAGAAACTTTATGTCCGGCTGCCTCTTTCCATTGCTGTTCCGCATCAAATCTTACAAATATCGCTCTGTCCTTTTTGTCATGATATTCGACCTCAGCTTCAGCAAGCGCTGTTTCGCACGAGGCACACCAATATACAGGCCTCTTATTTTTGTAAACGGTACCTTTTTCAACAAACTTGCCGAGTTCTCTTAATATAGCGGCTTCGTAATGGTAGTTCATCGTCAAATAAGGATCTTCCCAGTCACCAAAAATACCAAGCCGTTTAAATTCATCACGCTGTATATCGATATATTTCAACGCATAATTCCTGCAAAGCTTTCTGATCCGACTTGTCGTCATTTCATGTTTTTCGGCTCCGAGCTCCTTTTCTACCTGATGTTCAATCGGAAGTCCATGACAATCCCATCCCGGAACATAGGGTGCATATTCGGCATTCATAAGATGAAACTTTACAATAATATCCTTTAATATCTTATTTAATACATGCCCCATATGAATATGTCCGTTTGCATACGGAGGCCCATCGTGCAATATAAATTGACGATTATCTTTATTCTTTTCCAGCAGTCTTTCGTACAACTTTGCATTATCCCACTGCTTTAGAATCTCCGGTTCCAATCGACTTAAATTTCCTCTCATTTTAAAAGAGGTTTCCGGAAGATTTAAGCTTTCCTTATAATTCATACCCTACCTTCTTAGTTTGGCGCCAAATCTTTTCTCGAGGTGATCTGCCAATTTATTAAGCTCATTTTGTATATCATCTTTAACTCGATTATCAAAAACAACATTAAATGTAACACTTTTTTTATTCTCCGGTATACCTTTTCCTTGATATAAATCAAAGGGAATCGCCGTTTTTATTGATTTTATCTCGCAAATTGCATCAACAATCTTCTGCGTATAGATCGCTTTATCAACGATTAATGATATGTCTTTTTTTATCGGTAAAAACTTGTCTATCTTTTTATAACTATAGCGCCTGTTACCTTTAAAATAATCAAGATTAATCTCTGCAACAATTACCGGTTTATCTATTTTGCGCTTTATCAGAATATCGGGATGAAGCTCGCCTATATATCCAACGCTTTTTAGATCTGAAATAATAGAGGCGGAATGAGCTGGATGCAGAAATGACGGAACATCCGCAGATACTTCTACGGTTTCAGGCGCACAGATAAGCTCAATTACACCTTTGATATCATAAAAATCAAACCTGTCCTTTTTTGAATACCAATTAGCGGGATAATCGCCGCCTGCCAAAATTCCAAGGTAACTTGATTCACCTGCCTGAAAAAACAGCGTGCCTATTTCAAATATTTTTACAGCTTGGCTGCCGTAATTAAGATTTGTAACAAGATTATCAAGAAGACCCGGAATAAGTGAAGTTCTCATAACGGATTGATCAACGTTTATAGGATTTGATATCTCAATCGGCTTTTCAAAAGAAAAACTTTTCGTTGAATCTTTATCCAAAAAACTGTAATTGATTACCTGACTAAAGCCGAATGCCGCAAGCAGATCTGCAATTTTTTGCTTCTTTTTGCTTTTCTTGACAGAAGAGGGTCTAATATAGGGAATAGTAGGCTCAATCTTATTATATCCGAAAAATCTTGCCGTTTCTTCAATCAAGTCAACATCAGCCGTTATATCATGCCGATAACTCGGGATTGTAAAAACGCTGTTATTCTCCGTCTCTTTTATTTTTGATATACCGAGAGATTCCAATGTTTTGTCGATAAATTTTTTATCAATCGATACACCGATATAATTCTTAACTTTTTCATAGTTAAGGCTGATCTTTTTTGGAACAATCTCTTCATCATAAAATGCAGTCTGAACAATTTCGCCGCCGCAGATCTTTTGTGTCATATCAACTGCTGCAGCAAGCGAATGCCTTGTTTGAAGCCGGTCGATCCCGCGTTCAAATCTAAAGGATGCATCCGTCGGCAGATTCATTCTTTTTGAAGTACGTCTCACGGAAACCGGATTAAATATTGCCGCCTCAAATAAAATTCTACAGGTATTGTTGGAAATTTTGCTTACTTCGCCCCCCATTACTCCGGCAACAGCCACTGAAGAATCCGCATCCGCTATCACAAGAGTATCCTCGGAAAGAGTTCGCTGCTGTCCATCCAAAGTCTCTATCGTTTCACCATGATCAGCTTCTCTTACGATAATTTTTTTATTCAATTTATCAAGATCAAACGCATGCATCGGCTGACCGGTATCAAGCATAACATAGTTGCTTATATCAATAATATTATAAAGCGGTCTTATACCGCATTTCAGCAGTTTCAGTTTAAGCCATAATGGAGATTCCGTTATCTTTATTTTTTCAAGAGATGCACAATAATAAGATTCCACATCTTTTGATCTAATCTCAAGATCAAACGGCCGGTATTTGCCTAAATCAATATCCGGTAGTCTTTTTTTTAACGGTTTTCCAAAATAAGCTGCAAGCTCTCTTGCAATGCCGAGATGCGAGAGCAGATCGCCTCTGTTTGGAGTAATTTCATAGGTAATAATGCTGTCGGAAAAAAGCGAAATATCCCTCAGGCAGGTTCCGTTTTTATAGTACTCATCAAGAACTATCAGGCCTTCGGAACTCTCTTCAAGACCAATTTCCTCAAGTGAAACAGCCATTCCAATAGATTCGACACCATCAAAGTTTCGCTTTTCGATCTCGGTTCCGTTAACAAATGTGCCGGGAGCCGCCCAGACAATCCGGTCGCCTTCCTTTACGTTTGATGCGGACGTAACAATATTCACGATTTCTCTGCCGGTATCAATCTTCAGAATTTTATTATTGCCGCCTTTGAAAGCATTATCAGTTCGTTCGAGCACAACAGCAACCAATAAATTATCTATATTTTTCGATAGATTTCGGACATCATCAACCTCTGTGCCAAGCTCTGTCATTTTTTCAGCCAGATCTTCGGGACTAAGATCCATATCAACCCAATCATTAAGCCAGTTATAAGATATTATCATTTTATCAGTGTAAGATGCCGCTGAATTGAGAAAGAAATCTCAGATCCGAATTGAAAAACAGTCGTATATCATCAATGCCGTACTTCAGCATTGCAATTCGTTCTATACCGATTCCAAATGCAAATCCCTGCCATTTTTCAGGATCATATCCCACATTTCGGATAACATTCGGATGCACCATACCGCTTCCCAAAATCTCAAGCCAACCGGTATGAGAGCAAACCCTGCATCCTTTTCCATGACAGATGATACAGCTTACATCAACCTCTGCGGAAGGTTCCGTAAACGGAAAATAGCTTGGGCGAAACCTAACCGCCCTCTTTCCGAAAACTTTATGCAGAAACGCGGTTAAAACACCTTTTAGATCGGCAAGACTAATCTGTTTGTCAATCATAAGACCTTCTATTTGATGAAACATCGGAGAATGAGTAACATCTGAATCGCGTCTGTAGACAGTTCCCGGTGCAATAATGGCAATCGGCGGCTCCGTCTGCCTCATAGCTCTGATCTGAACCGGAGAGGTATGTGTTCTCAAAAGCAAACCTTTACCGCTATCAATGTAAAATGTGTCCTGCATATCTCTTGCAGGATGATTTTTGCCGATATTTAAAAGTTCAAAATTAAGCTCATCGGTTTCCATCTCCGGACCGTCTGCAACCGAAAATCCCATATCATTAAAGATCTCAATCATTTCCCTGTTTATCATCTCAATAGGATGAAGAGAGCCTGTCCCGTAATTATACCCGGGCAATGTTATATCGAGCGCGGAAGCACTGAGCTTCTTTTTTTTGATAATCTCTTTTATATTAGTCCTTTGCTGCCCGATAAGCTGCTCAACATACAGTTTAAGTTCGTTTATCTTTTTTCCGGCAAGCGCTACTTCATTCTCAGGAACTTCTTTCAGTTTTTTAAATAAAGCAGTAATGGAACCTTTTTTGCCAAGCAAGCCGGCCTTAATCTGCTTAAGGGATTCTTCATCTCCGCAACTCTCAACCAGCTTCCTGGCATTTTGAGCTGCATCATCTATATCAATCATCTATATATAACTTATATATATATCAGCTTGATAATCTAATACCTTTGACAAGCGAGCTGAAATATTCAGGATCATGTATCGCAATCTCTGAAAGCATCTTTCTGTTAAGCTTTCCTCCGCTCTTCAAATACAATCCCATAAATTTGCTGTAATTAATGCCGTTGAGGGCGCAAGCAGCACTTATCCTCGTAATCCAAAGTCTTCTAAAGTCACGCTTTCTATTTTTTCTTCCCACATATGCATTGGCTAAAGCTCGCTCTACGGACTCAGCTGCATTTTTATATGTAGACTTTCTTCGGCCGTAAAAACCTTTTGCAAGCTTTAACATTCTTTTATGTCTCTTGCGTGTAACGATACCTGATTTTATCCTTGCCATCTATTTCCTCCTAAGCTACATCATACTCTTTATGTTGGCAGCAATTTTTCCGCTAAGATAAACAGCCTTTTTTAATGAGCGTTTTCTTTTTCTATTTTTACTTCCCTGGAGATGACTTGTGAAGCCCTTGTGTCTTTTAACGGAACCCTTTCCGGAAAGTTTAAAACGCTTCTTTACCGCACTTCTTGTCTTTGCCTTTGCCTTTGCCTTTGCCTTTGCCATAATACCTTCTTAATTCATCTTTATTAAGACTTCTTGGGCACAACGATAACATACAACATGGCACCTGAAGCCCCGCTTGTTTTTTCAACATCGCCCGCATCTCTCATATCAACCGAGATACGCTCGATCATATCCTTTCCTATATCATTTATACTTCTCTCCCTGCCGGATAAAAAGATGTTAAACTTCACTTTATATCCACCCGAAAGAAACCGTTTTGCCATATTAATTTTTGAAGTATAATCAGCTTCCGCCACAAATGGCCTCATTTTAATCTCTTTTATCTTAACAATCTTCTGATTTTTCTTACTGCTTTTTTCTTTCTTTTGAAGCTCATAGCGATATTTTCCAAAATCTATGATCTTACAAACAGGAGGCCTTACATTGGGGGCAACCATAACAAGATCCATGCCCGCTTCTTTTGCTCTTTCAATTGCGTTTTCCTTGCTTACTATTCCCACCTGAGTTCCATTCTGATCAATTAACCTGACCTCTCTATGCCTGATTTCATCATTCAAAATTCCCCGAAACTTCATTTCCGGTCTTTTGTTATTCCTTAATTCAAATCCTCTAATTCTCCTTATGCTCTACCTCCCTGCCTAAATAGGCAATCAAATCTTCTATACCGAATTTTCCTACTCTTTTGCTTTTTCTCGCTCTCAAATCTACAGAATTACTTTCTGCTTCTATTTTTCCAACAACTGCAATGTAATTGATTTTTTCAATCTCGCAAGCCCTTATTTTTTTTGAAAGCGTCTCATCGCGGTCGTATAGGTTAACCCTAAAACCATTATATTGCAACCGCTCGGCAACACTCTTTGCATAACTTAACTGATTATCCGATATGGGAACAACGGCAATCTGAACCGGAGAGATCCAGAGGGGGAAATCACCCTTAAAATGCTCAATCAGAATTGCGATAAATCGCTCGATAGATCCCAAAATGACCCGATGAATCATCACCGGACGAGCCATGCTGCCGTTGTCGACTCTATATGTCAGATCAAAGCGCTCAGGTAAATTAAAGTCGCATTGAATTGTAGCGCACTGCCAGGACCGTCCAATTGCATCAGTAAGCTTGGCATCTATCTTTGGCCCATAAAATGCACCGTCACCCTCATTTATCCGATACTCTTTCCCGGTTTGTCTGAGAGCATTTAGCAAGGCGACAGTTGCAAGCTCCCAGTTTTCATCGGTTCCTATCGATTTGGCGGGCCTTGTCGACAGCTCAAGTGTATATTCAAAACCAAATATACTCATCAAATAGTCAACAAATTTCATTACCGAAATTATCTCATCTTCAAGCTGATCGGGCCTGCAAAACAGGTGAGCATCATCCTGAGTAAACTCTCTGACCCTGAGTAAACCGTTCAAGACTCCCGATTTTTCATGTCTGTGTACAACTCCAAGCTCAAAATAACGTTTGGGAAGATCGCGATAGCTTCTTATCCTGGATTTATAAACCATTATATGGCCTAAACAGTTCATTGGTTTTATACCGAAACTCTGCTTCTCAACCTCCGTAAAATACATATTTTCCCGATAGTTATCATAATGCCCGCTTTTTTTCCATAGCGCTGTCCGCAAAATTTCAGGCCCTTTTACAAACTCATATCCATGCTTTAAATGCTCGGTACGTTCAAACTCCTCAAGCAGATAACGCAGCATAGCTCCTTTTGGATGCCATGTTATAAAACCGGGGCCAACCTCATCGGTTATACTAAACAGATCAAGTTCTTTCCCAAGTTTCCTATGGTCGCGTTTTTTTATCTCTTCAAGATAATTCAGATATTCGTTCAGTTTTTTTCTGTTCTCGAAAGCAGTTCCGTATATTCTCTGGAGCATTTTATTCTTTTCATCGCCCTTAAAATAGGCTCCCGCTATACTTAACAACTTAAACGCCTTGAGGTATCCAGTGTTCGGAAGATGCGGACCTCTGCAAAGATCCACAAAATCACCCTGCTGATATAAACTGACCCTTTCATCAGATATACCCTCAAGTATCTCCACCTTGTAATAGTCGTTCTGATCTTTAAAATATTCGATTGCCTCTTGTCTGGAAAGCTCCTTTCTAACAAAAGGATATCTTTTTTTCACAATTTCGGACATCTTTTCCGAGATCTTTTCAAGATCCTCAGGTTTAAGCTTTTGATCAATATCAAAATCATAATAAAAACCGTTCCGAATTGCAGGCCCGACACCAAAATGTGCATTTTTATAAAGACTTTTAATTGCCTGAGCCATTATATGGCTCGCGCTATGTCTTTCAATTTGACGACCCTTTTCGCTTTCAGACAAAATAGGCAGAACAACCGCATCCTTTTGGAAAACAGCTGTCATATCAAACTGTTTCTCTCCGACCTCAACGGCAATAACATTAGGATCTTTTATAACCTCTCTTGCTGATTCCCCTTTTTTTACAATAAACTGTTTCTTCTGCGTCTTTATTCTCCTCTTAAATTCGATTATTTAATTTTGGTGGGCACGAATGGTTTCGAACCATTGACCTCTTGCATGTCAAGCAAGCACTCTACCCCTGAGCTACGCGCCCTTTAAAATCGTATCTTTATGTAAGTTTGATTTATTATCACTATATAGACAAAATGTCAAGTTTTTAATTGTTATCCAACAAAATTAATCCATGCACTATTCATAAATCTACAAGACAAATGATTTCGACTTCGATCTGTTTTTCTCATTATAAACGCATAAACTGCGAAACGCGCATTAGCGCTTCCATATGAGATACTTCAGGAGACCGTTTAAGCGTACAGCTCAAAAATAAAACTTTTAAATCGAAAAAGCTCCATCTGTTTGTTTTGCACATATCAATCTGTTTCTCGTTCAACTTAGGCTGTATATTTGCTTTCTCTCTTTTAAGTTACTTTCACGATGCCGAAATATGGCGGAGGAGGTAGGATTTGAACCCACGGAAGAGAATACTCCCTTCAACTGATTTCGAGTCAGCCGCCTTCAAC
>CAZPBP010000024.1:0-11785 GCA_964584845.1 uncultured Hippea sp. | reverse complement strand
TGAAAATTGTAATTTAGTAACTGACCTTGCGCATTTAACACAGTCTCAGCAAAGACCGGATATATGATGCACGGAGCTGAACATCTCAAAATTGTGAGCAAAAAGCCGGTTTTTTACAAAATTGTATGCAAAATAATCTCAAATATCGTGAGCAAGGCTATAAAAAGCGCTGCTCATTCTTTTGGAACGAATTTTGCTTTTATTATAATTAGCCTGGACGAATTTTCCGGCGGCCGCGGGTATAAGTAACAGGAATTTGGAGGTATTGATTGAAAACTTATTATCATCTTTAAAATCACTAACGAACATAACATGTTAAAAAACACTTTGAGCAAAATAGGATGCTTAAGGTTGCCTCAAGGTAGAAAATAAAATTATATTGCAGATTATAGGAGGATTTTATGAAGTTATTTAAACAGAAGAATGTGCAGCAATTGGCATCACTGCTTTTTGGAGCAGTTGCGATTTTGCTCTTTTTTTCAACACAGGCATTTGCCGCATCTCAAGCTCATATAGATAGCGGCGATACTGCTTGGATGATAGTGGCAACCGCCCTTGTTATGCTTATGACACCCGCAGGACTTGCTTTATTTTACGGCGGAATGAGCCGTTCAAAAAATATGCTGAACACGATAACGATGAGTTTTGTGGCTTACTGTCTTGCAAGTATAATATGGATTTTGTGGGGTTATAGTTTGGCATTCGGTCCTGATTTATCAGGCATTATAGGAAGCTCGTCAAATTTCTTTATGAATGGAATAGGCGTAAAAAGTGTTTCCGGAACGATACCTACTTATGTTTTTGTCATGTTTCAGATGACTTTCGCAGCAATAACAGTTGCACTGGTAAGCGGTTCTATTGTTGGAAGAATGAGGTTTTCATCATGGATTTTGTTCTCAGTGTTATGGCTGACGTTTGTTTATTCACCCATTGCGCATTGGGTATGGGGCGGCGGATGGCTTTCTAAGCTGGGTGTTCTTGATTTCGCCGGAGGTACGGTTGTTCATATCAACGCAGGTGTTACAGGGTTAATTATAGCATTATTCCTGGGCAAAAGAAAAGGATATGGTAAAATTGCTATGATGCCCTCATCAATAACCCTGACGGCTTTGGGAGCAGTTCTATTGTGGTTCGGATGGTTCGGATTTAATGCGGGAAGCGAATTGGCCGCAGACGGACTTTCAGGATCGGCATTCCTTGTAACCAATACTGCTGCTGCCACTGCAGGGTTGGTCTGGATGTTTATAGAGCAGATTAGGTCCGGAAAACCGACGTTGTTAGGTCTTTCTTCCGGAGCAGTAGCAGGGCTTGTAGCGATAACCCCTGCAGCCGGATTTGTCAATCCGATGGGATCTATAATAATCGGAACAGGTGCCGGAATCATAGGATATCTCGGCGTAACATTAGTTAAAAACAAGTTTGGTTACGATGATTCACTGGACGCGTTCGGTGTGCATGGATTATGCGGAATATGGGGAGCCTTGGCAACAGGACTATTTGCCGATCCCGCAGTAGGGGGAGCTGCCGGTCTATTTTACGGAAATCCTAAGCAGTTACTGATCCAGTTTATAGCGGTTATTGCAGTAATAACTTTTGACATTATAATGACGATCGCCATTATAAAAGTTGTATCTCTGTTTGGGAGCATAAGGGTTATGTCTGCCGATGAAACAGAAGGACTTGACAGCACCATTCACGGCGAAAGAGCATTTGAAATATAAGGGTAGACTGCTATTATGTAAACAGCTTTAAATTGGAGGATATACATGAAAAAAATAGAAGCTATTATAAAACCGTTTAAATTAGATGATGTGAAAGATGGCCTGAGAGGATTAGGCGTAAGCGGAATGACTGTATCCGAGGTAAAAGGATACGGCAGACAAAAAGGACATACTGAAATCTACAGGGGAGCCGAATACTCAATCGATTTTATCCCGAAGGTAAAATTAGAGGTCGTAGTTAGAGACGAGGATGTGGAAAAAATTGTAGAAACAATACTGGAAAATGCTCAAACCGGAAAAATCGGAGACGGCAAGATATTCATCACCTCTCTTGACAGCACAATAAGAATCAGAACAAAAGAGACCGGAAACGAAGCAATATAACAAAAGAAATAGCGAAAGGAGGAAATTGTGAAGGATGCGGAAAGTTTGCTGAAATTTATTGAAGAAAATGGGGTAAAGATCGTAGATGTAAGATTCACCGATCTGATTGGAACAGGTCAGCATTTCTCGGTGCCGATCAGTCAGATTAATGAAGAAAGTCTGACTGAAGGATTAGGATTTGACGGTTCTTCCATTAGAGGATGGAGAACTATCGACTCGAGCGATATGCTTGTTGTCCCTGATATTTCGACTGCATACCTCGATCCGTTCACAGAAGAACAGACACTCAACATAACGTGCGATATCGTCGATCCGATATCAAAAGAAAGCTATGATAGAGATCCCCGCGCAATCGCCAAAAAAGCTGAAAATTATCTCAAAGAAACAGGTATTGCCGAAACAGCATATTTTGGTCCCGAAAATGAGTTTTTTATCTTTGACGAGGTAAATGCAGATTTCAACGATCATTCAAGCTTCTATTTTATCGATTCGGATGAGGGAATCTGGAACAGCGGATCAGAAGATATTCCCAATCTCGGGCATAAAATACGCCACAAAGAAGGGTATTTTCCTCTTCCACCCTCAGACACCTTGCAGGATATAAGAACCGAGATGGTGCTTGAACTTGAAAAAGCCGGAGTAATTGTTGAAGCCCATCATCATGAGGTTGCAACCGCAGGACAGGCTGAAATTGATATGCGTTTTGCTCCGCTTCTTCAGATGGCCGACAATACCGCAAAATTCAAATATATTGTGAAAAATGTTGCAAGAAGAAACGGAAAAACTGCGACCTTTATGCCTAAACCGCTTTATGGAGATAACGGTACCGGTATGCACGTTCATCAAAGTCTGTGGAACGACAGCACTCCGCTTTTTGCCGGAAACGGATACGCCGGAGTTTCAGATATCTGCCTCTACTATATCGGAGGCATATTGAAACACGCAAGAGCTCTCACCGCATTTACCAATCCGACAACCAATTCTTACAAACGACTTGTCCCCGGCTTCGAAGCACCGGTGAATCTTGCGTATTCGTCAAGAAATCGCTCGGCTGCAATAAGAATTCCTATGTACTCCTCCGATCCGAAAACAAAAAGAATAGAAGTAAGATTTCCGGATCCTTCGGCAAACCCTTATCTTGCATTCTCAGCTATGCTTCTGGCAGGACTTGACGGAATATTAAACAAAATTGATCCTGCCGAACCTATGGATAAAAATATCTATGATCTGCCTCCTGAGATTGCAAAAAATCTCAAACATCTTCCGGGGTCACTCGAGGATTCAATAGCCTCCCTGGAAAATGATTATCAATTTCTACTTCAGGGTAATGTCTTCAGTGAAGACCTTATAAGAATATGGATTGATTACAAAAAGGAAAACGAAATACAGCTCGTCAATTCGGTGCCGAATCCTGTTGAATTTAAGCTTTACTACGATATTTAACCGATATTCAATAGTCTGTTTCGCGTAGTAAAGAGCAGCAGATACGGGAAAATACAGATTTTATATTCTCTGATAGCCTCCCGGGGATAACAGCAGACAGAATGTCTGTGGTTATCCCCGTTCCTTTTTCGGCTCAACTTGAACCCGAAATTAATAGATGCGCTCTTTACTTTTTTGCCTTATGATATTATAGTTTCTCCTATGGCATCCGAATCAGTCGATTTTATATACAGAGTATCAAAATTGGTAAAAAACTCTGATCTCAAAACAATATCTTATGAGATTGTCAATGGACTATTCAGTTATTTTGGCTTTTCAACGGTGTCAATTATTATAGAAGGTTATAGCAGAAAGCAGCGTATCATTTCCTGCATGGGCAACAAAAATAGCACAATAAACATGATTGAAGCCGAGTCATCTGTTCTGCAAACCGAGAAAATCATAACAATAAAAAAAGACCGCTCGCAAAATTACGGTTTTTCCGACACCGTCATGATAGTTGTTTTAAGCAAACAATCCGGCAGCTATATCTTAATAGAGGGAAACGACCTGCTGATTAAATCCGTTTTGACCACAATAAAAATCGTAGCAAATTTATTGGAAATCAGATTAAAAATCGAAAAAAACGGAAATATTCTCAGAACATACGACGAACTGAAACACAAACTATCCAAAGATCACCGATTTCCCGAAATCATAGGAGAAAGCAGTCAGACAAAACAAATATTTAATCTGATCTCTAATGTTGCCGGCAGCAACTCTTCGGTAATGCTGCATGGCGAAAGCGGAACAGGCAAAGAACTAATAGCAAAAGCAATACATTATTCCAGCGGCAGAAAAGGAAAGGAATTTGTTGCCATAAACTGTGCTGCGATACCCGAATCACTTTTTGAATCGGAGCTGTTCGGTTTCGAGAAGGGATCGTTTACCGGAGCCGCAAAACAAAAAAAGGGACTTGTGGAATTAGCGGACGGAGGAACTCTATTCTTTGATGAAATCGGAGAGATGCCTTTGTCGATGCAGCCCAAACTGCTGCGGCTTATTCAGGAAAAAACTGTTACAAGAATAGGTGGAACAAAAAATATACCGGTTGATTTCAGGCTTATCTCTGCAACCAATAAAAATCTTGAAAACATGATAAAAATAGGAAGATTCAGGGAAGATCTCTATTATCGCATCAATGTCATACCCATAAATATTCCTAAACTTTCCGAACACAGAGAGGATATCCCTCTGCTCATTGAACATTTTCGTAATCTTTTCTGCAAAGCAAACAATAAATCCGTTAAATTTGCACCTGAAGTGATAGAAACTCTTATGAAATATTCCTGGCCCGGAAATGTAAGAGAACTTGAAAATATAGTGGAGCGATTAATCGTTATGGCACCCCCTCTCAGCTCAACAATAAAAGGTATCAATCTATCGGAGATTGTTCCGTCAATTGAACATCAGGACGATGATATGAGCCTAAAACAGATAGAAAAAAATGCGCTGCTCAAAGCACTCAAAGCGGCATCGGGAAACAAGGAACAGGCATTACGATTTCTTGATATAACATTAAGACAGCTTAATTATAAGATAGAAAAATATAAAATTAACATAAAGGACTTTCAATAGACAAAATTATGCCGCCTGCAACTACTCTATCATCAATATAGGCAACCGCAGACTGCCCCGGAGTTACACCCCAAAAACCAGATTCCGATCTTATTTGTATCTTATCTCCCAAAAGGATAAGCTCTGATTTTACAGGCTTACTTTGAGAGCGTATTTTGACATAGGCATTGAATCGTTCTCTATCATCTTTGAGTATAAAATTTGTCATATAGAAACTTTTGGAAACAATACCTTCCCTGCCGGCAAGTACGATATTCCCGCTTACCGGATCGATTGCTTTGACATAAAACGGCTTGCCTAAAGATAGTCCCAAACCTTTGCGTTGACCAATTGTAAAATTTTCTATACCCTTATGTTCTCCCAAACTGTTTCCCGTTTCATCAACAAATTCTCCGCACTTTGGTTTTACGTCCTCATACATTAAACTTCTGTAGTCATTATCCACAAAACAAATCTCCTGACTTTCGGGCTTCTTTTTTGTAATAAGGTTTATCGAATCAGCTATTTTCCTCACTTCGCTTTTACGTAAATTTCCAAGCGGGAACAGCAAATCATCAATCTGAGGTACATCCAGCCCATAAAGAAAATATGACTGATCTTTTTTAGGATCTTTTCCTTTTGCGACAAACTTCCTGCCTTTATATTCAACGATATTTGCGTAATGTCCGGTTGCGATATGTGAAACACCCAATTTTTTTGCAAAATTAAGCAGGTGAAAAAACTTCATTCTATCGTTGCAAAGTATGCACGGATTCGGCGTTTGAGCCATGCGATACGCATTAATAAACGGCTTTATGACCTCTTTTTTGAAGAGTTCCCTGTAATCAATAATCTCAAAAGGGATATCAAGCTGAGCTGCGGCATATCTTGCATAATATCTATCTTTTTCGGAACAGCAACTTCTTTTGCGATCCGTTTTATCATAACTTGTCAGTGCCATAGTAGCTCCAATTACGCTATAACCTTGTTTTTTGAGAAGATATGCGGCAACCGAACTATCTATTCCTCCGCTCAGAGCAACCAAAACTTTCTTCATACTTACGCTAAATTAAAGCCTTTTCTCCTTACCGTACAGAAGCCGTTTTATATTTGGATAATGTCTTACTGCCGCCAAAACAACAAGAAAAAGCAACGCATAAAACAGCGTTCCGGAAACCATAAAATATCCGGCAACAGCAATAGACAAAAGCGCGGCAAGCGATGAAATAGATGATATTTTAAGAACGGCAAACAAGGTAAGCCACACAATCGAAACGATTAACAGAAGAGGAGCAGACCATATTGATAAAACGCCCAATGTGGAAGACACTCCCTTGCCTCCTTTAAAACGCAGCGTTATTGGAAAATCATGTCCTATGACCGCAAATAGACCTGCGGCCACCGAGGCATCGACAGAATTTCCGATAGCCAGACCTGCAGGAATTGCACCTTTTAAAAAATCCAGTGCAAATGTTATAATACCGGCTGATTTACCGCCCGCTCTTACTAAATTGGTAGCTCCAATATTTCCCGATCCTAAGGTTCGGACATCTTTACCTAACAGTTTTCCGATAATCCAACCAAAAGGAATCGACCCGGCAAGATATCCTGCAACAGCCCAGAAAACTAATACTGAAAAATTGTCCATCTTGATCTGCTACTTATCAGATCTAACCCTTTGAAAAGCCGGAATATCCAGAAGATCTTCATTTTCTATATTTGCAATTGAAATTGGTGCTGTCGGTCGTCTTGCAAAATGCTTTTTTGGAATATCAAAGCCTGTGGCAATAACAGTGATTTTTATCAGATCCTTGATGGTATTATCAATTACTGTACCGAATATAAGTTCCGCATCATTGCTTGTTGCATCCCTTATTACACCAATTGACTCTTCTACCTCGCTCAAGGAGAGATCGCCCCCGGATGTTATATTGACAAGAATATCCGATGCGCCTGTCAAATCTATATTATCAAGCAGCGGACTATAGATAGCCTTCTGGGCAGCCAACTTTGCTCTATCATCTCCGGATGCCTCTCCTGCACCCATTATAGCCATTCCTTTTTTACTCATAACGGTTTTTACATCTGCAAAATCAACATTTATCTGACCCGGTTGATTAACCAGATCACTAATACCCTGAACAGCCTGACGCAACACATCATCCGAAAAACCGAATGCCTCCGTCAAAGAGGTATTTTTAGGCAAAGTTTCAAGTAATTTTTGATTTGGTATGATAATAACACTATCACATATTTTTGACATCTCTTTGATGCCCTGCTCTGCATTTTTTAACCTTCTTTTTCCCTCAAAGGCAAACGGTTTGGTAACTACACCTACAGTCAAAGTATTTTGATCTTTTGCAGTCTCTGCAATCACAGGTGCGGCTCCCGTTCCGGTTCCGCCTCCCATGCCTGCAGCGACAAACAACATATCTATATCTTTTACAATCTCTTCAAATTCTTCAATATTTTCCTGCGCAGCTGCTTTGCCGATTTCAGGAATCGAACCCGCACCAAGACCTTTTGTCAGTTCTTTTCCGATCTGTACAGTTTTCGTTCCCTCAAGTACCATACTGAGACTTTGAGTATCGGTATTAACACTGAAGAAATCAACACCCTGGACATTTCTCTTTATCATTGTATTGATACTGTTGCATCCTCCTCCGCCCACACCTATCACTTTTATAACAGCACCAAATATTCTGTCGCTCATTAAAACATCTCTCTGAACCATTTTTTCATCCTGCTAAATATCGAATTATAACCAAACGGCCTTTTTCTTTCTATTTTATCCCTGCCCTGCAGGCCATGCTTAACCAAACCTACAGCAGTAGCATATTTAGGTCCGTCAACCATATCTTTAATGCCGGTTATACTATAAGGAACCCCAACCCTCGCAGGTATATTAAAAAATTCCTCAGCAAAATTTACCATTCCGTTAAGCATTGAACCGCCACCGGTCAATACTACGCCTCCGGTCATCATCGCTTCAAACCCATTGGCACTCAATTCATTTTTGATAAGATAAAAAAGCTCTTCCGCTCTGGGCTGCACAATTTCATACAGTGTACTTTTTGAAATTTCCCTGCTCGATCTGCCTGAAATACCGGGCACTTCAATAGTATCGTCCGAAGACGCCCAATCACCAATACTTGCATACTCCATTTTGATTCTTTCAGCCTGTCTTTCCGGTGTTCTGAGACCTACAGCTATATCATGGGTAAACTGATTTCCACCAAGACCCAAAACCTTTGTATATCTTATACTATCATCATAAAACACGGCCAGATCAGTCGTGCCTCCGCCTATATCAACCATAGCAACACCCAATTCAGTTTCATCGCCGGTTAAAACGGCTTTTGCGGATGCCAACGGTTCTAAAATTATATCGGAAACATCCAAACCCGCCCTGTTGCAGCTTTTTATTACATTCTGAACGAGCGCAACACTTCCTGTAATTATGTGGGCTTTAACCTCAAGCCGCACTCCGCTCATTCCCATCGGATCTTTTATTCCGGATTGATCATCAACAATATATTCCTGACTTATCGCATGGATTATGTCTCTGTCGGGAGATACGGAAATGGCACGTGCATTTTCCATAACACGATCAATATCGTTCTTGCCTATCTCTTTGGTTCTCACGGCAATAACACCATGACTGTTGACGGCCTGAATATGACTTCCGGATATCCCGGCAATTACGCTGTCAATCTTTGAACCCGACATAGATTCGGCAGCCTCTATCGCCTGTTTTATAGACAAAACAGCTTGATCTATATTCGTAATTATTCCCTTTCTAACACCTCTTGCAGGAGAGACGCCTACGCCGATTATCTCAAGAGATGCCTCATCATTTATATGTCCGACAACAGCACAAATCTTAGTTGTACCGATATCAAGACCTACGACAACTTCATTTACCATATTTTGATACCTTCCAACGTATAACTATCTGATTCTTGTACACAAACGATATACTCTCAATCTGTCCTATTTTTTTCTCCTTCTCGGCATTTTTCCAAAAATTAACCAACTGTTTTGCATGCATTTCTATAAGCTTCTTGCTCTGGTATGTCGAAACAATAACAAAAGGGCCGGAACTGAGTCTATAGTAAACTGCTTTTCCAATTATGTCAATTCTTTTTATTAAAAAATGCGTTTCAAGCACTTTTTTTGCAAACATAAGCTTAGTGTAAAAATTTTTGTTCTTTTTTAAGTCGAAACAGCTTGAAGAATAAATCAGAGGCAAAATATAGTGTTCCGATTTTGAAATCAGTCTCTTAAATGCATATCCTGTTTTATCAACAAGCCAACGCTCTTTGCTGCATATCAGCTCTGCCATAGGCTTTCTTTCCGTTATTTTTACAATTATAGTATTGGGAAATCGTTTATCTATGGCAATATTCTCAAACCACCGACTTTTTTGAAGTTGCTTTTTTATCCTCTTGCGACTCAATGTCAGCAGAGATCCATCCTTATTCTTGAATGCGGTTTTTATAAAATTAGCCCGCATATGCCCTATTCCTTTAATATATATATATTTTATCGGAAAAATATTGCCCTCATTCAGGGAAACCGACAGATAACCGTAGAATCTGTACACCGCCAGCACAATCAATAAGCCGACTGCCAAAAGAGCCGTCAGCTTAAAAATCAATATTCCGCTTTTTCTCTTTTTATGGTTTGACCTAAACAGGTCAACAGGCTTTATAGGTGTTATTCGGTTTTTTCGACGCATCTTTTGCTATCCATCTGCATAGGCTGTCAAAATCATATCCGGCAGAATTTGCAGCCTTCGGAAGAAGGCTTGTTTCAGTCATACCCGGAATACTATTTACCTCCAGAATATACGGCTTGTTGTGTCTCAATATTATATCAACTCTTGAAATGCCTGATACACCTAATGCCCTTACTGCTGATGCAGCTTCTTTAGACACATTTTTTGCCGTAGACTCGTCTAAGGGAGCAGGTACTATATATTCAGTTGCATCTTTTGTGTACTTATTTTTATAGTCATAAAATCCACTCTTCGGTACAATTTTAATTATAGGAAGCGGCTTATCATCCATAAAGCCAACTGTTATTTCATCTCCCGCAATCATTTCCTCAATTATAATTTTGTCATAAATTAGAAGCATTTCGTCAACCGCCGGTTTAAGCTTATTACTATCATCGACAAACATTACTCCCACGCTTGAACCTTCGCAGGCAGGCTTAATGACAGCCGGATAACGTTTCCAGCAAAAAGAATCTAAAGCATACCCTCTTGCAACGGTTACAAATTCAGGAGTCGGAATGCCTTTCTTCTGAAAAATCAATTTTGCCAGCGATTTGTCCATTGACAGCGCAGCGGCAATCGAAGATGAACCTGAATAACGTATGCCGGAAAGCTCCAGAAAACCCTGCAGAATGCCGTCTTCCCCCGGCGTTCCGTGAATTGCAATTATCACACTTCCTACTCTGTGATCTATCAATTGCTTCAGAAAACTCCAGTCTCCTAAATCATCAGGTCTTTTCAGATCAATTAAAATCGCTTTGTATCCCGACTTGATCAATGAGTTAAATATAGCCTCACCGCTTTTCAGAGATACCTCTCTTTCACTTGAATATCCGCCATAGATAACCCCAATTATTTCAGACAATTTTCACCTCTCTTGCTAATATTATCCCAAATTTATCGTAAACTCTCTTTTCTGCCTCTAAAATTAGGCTGTATACATCATCAAATGATGCATTAGCCCTGTTTATTATAAAATTTGCATGCCTTTCAGATATAACGGCTCCTCCGGAAGTCATCCCCTTTAAGCCGCATTCTTCTATCAGTTTGCCTGCATATAGACCATGAGGATTTTTGAATATAGAACCAAAACTTCTGCCTGAAGGCTGTCTTTTAATACGTGCAGTCTTTGCCGTTTCAAAGTTTTCGTATACCTGAGCTTTATCTGTTTTGCAAAACTCAAATTTCGCAGAAAGAATCTTTCTTTCTATTCCTTTGCGATATTCGAAATCAAATTCTCTAAGTTCCGCTATTCTGCCGTCAATAAGGCAATCTATCGATTTTATATGATTAAGTATGCAATCGGAACCGACACCGGCATTCATAAATATAGCTCCCCCAACAGTTGCGGGAATTCCGGCCATCCACTCAAGACCGGACAACCCATTATTTATACAAAAATCAAGCAGGGTCGATATTTGTACTCCTGCGCCTGCAATAACCGTTCGTCCATCATATTCTATCAGATTAAATTTACCCGATAAACTAATAAACAGCAAATTCTCAGCAGCATCAGATACCAAAAGATTGCTTCCGTTTCCAATCCAAAACTGTCCGGAAAACTGCTTTTTATAGGTATCGATTGCGGATAAATCTTCTACACTCTCAATCTTAATCCAGTTTACAACAGGTCCTATTCGGATAGTTGTCTTTTTTGATAAATTCTCTTTTCCAAGCTTCACAGCCGACAGAATAACAATATCTGCAAAAAATTCAAGATCTAAACATGCTGAGCTCCATTATTAATTATACGAGATATATTTTAAAAAAATTTAAGGTTCATTCTTCTACGCCGCATTATGAGACCGTTGCGCAATAAACATATCTATCAAAAGCCAAAGGAAGGACGATATTCAGGAGT
>CAZPBP010000023.1:3793-11830 GCA_964584845.1 uncultured Hippea sp. | reverse complement strand
CTTTGTCATTTCCGCGAATGTCGAAATCCGGACTTAGATTCCGCATCAAGTGCGACAAGGTGGCAAGTGTCATTCCGTTGCCCTCTTTTTGTCATCGTGCTTGATACGGAATCCAAGTCAGGATTCCCGCCTACGCGGGAATGACAAGGTGGCAAGTGGGCATGACAACTCTCTTTGTAACATCGATCTTTTCCAACAGGCTATTAAAGATTGCCCGATATCAGCCTTCCCTGCGGGCAATAGCTGCTTTCCCATATGCTTTGTTAAACTTCCTTGAATTAACCGGTTAATCCTGCAGAAGTTCGCCTTGCCTATGGAAAACCTGATAAAGCTGTGAAGGTGCTTACTGTTCAGTGGTCTCTTAAAGTTATTTTCTTTAAAAAATAACCATATTTTTGCAACTGCAACAGTTCTCCATACTAAAGATCGATAGCAGTGGTCTCATTATTTAACATAAATTTAATAAATACTTAACATAACTTTAACAAATTATGTTAATTATGAGATTACTGCACAATAAGTGTCTTCACGGAAATCAAAGAGATGGTGAGATTTAATAACCTTACGCACTAAACACAGCTGCGTTTAGTGCGTAAGGTCGGTTAAAAATTAAAATTTGAAGGGCTGATCGGTTAGACTGAAAACTTTTATTTCTTAAAGATTGCCTGACCTTCGGTGATCTCTCATTGACGGCTTGACTAAGATGGATGTTTATATAGAATAATTGTCAATGAAGCAGTCATACCTAATCTACCCTTTAGTTTTTGGATTTGCTGCAGCGTATCTGATATCAGGTTTCACGGTATATAAAATCAGACCTGTCGTGCATCAATCAATAACACAAACAGTATCGGCAAAAACGATCAATAACGATAAAATGAAAATTGCTGCGATTATCCTAAAAAATGTATTCGGGGTGAATGTAGGCACTCCTGAAAAAGAAAAGATGAGTGTGAAAAAAATAAATATGGTAAGCAGTGAAAGCCTGAATGGCTACAATCTCGTGGGTTTCGTGCTTGGAAAATCTCCTATGGCACTTTTTAAAAAAAAGGGTGAATCTTTAGTAATAGTTGATAAGGGAGATCCCTTTAATGATAAATGGTATCTTGCCGGTATCGCCGACTCTACCGTTTATTTGAAGAACAAGATAAACGACAGAATAAAGAAATTTACCATTAAATCATCCAAAACGGGATCCGGCATAATGAGCTTTGCAAATAAAAATACCGGATCGATTAGTTATGACGGCATAACTCATATAATGCTTCGGAGAAGTTTGATTAAGGAAAAAATGACCGATTTTAATAGGTTTCTAAAAAATGTTCAAATAAATCCATATTTTAAAGGAACGAAAACGGTTGGTTACAGGCTTTCCTATATCAGCAAGGCTTCAATTTTGAATAAAATAGGATTGAGAAGGGGTGATATTATTGTCAGTGTGAACGGGAAACCAACGAGCGATACGCTCAAAATGATGAACTTGTATTCCCAACTGTCGAATATGACGGGCGTTAATCTAAATATATTGAGAAACGGTATAAGGAAAACGATTTTTGTAGAAGTTGAATGATTACGCTTACCATAAAATGAATGTTACGTATTTATGCATCTTGTCTGCGGATTATCTTTTGCCGGGATTTAACCGCAAAATTTTTGAAACGAACAAATACTATTGCTGCAGTTTTGTTCAATTGTATCAACCAAATACAACCTAAATATGAGTGTCTTAATGCAGCACTTAATTTATGACAGAATATCGGGAGGAACATCGGGTGTTTGAAAATATAAGAGCTATATCATCGGGAAATGAGAGAAGTGCTGCTTTGCTTGTACGGCTGTTTGCAAAAAGAGATAATTTACTCAAAAAAATATTATGCGTTTTGACGCTTTTGACGCTTTTTTATGCTCCTTCGTTTGCGCAAGACACCCCGAATACTTATCTGAGCAATGTTAATCTTGAAGATTTTATCAAATTTGTGGCTAAACGTACAAATCAAAATTTTAGTTTTGAGTCATCCATTATACCTAAAAATATCAAGGTCACGATCTACTCGCCTCTTGCTTTGAGCAGCGATGATCTTATGAAAATTTTTCATTCCGTTTTAAAAGAAAACGGTTTTCTCAGCGTAAAGAGGGGAAAAAGCTTTGCAATTATAAGAAGCGGCAGCTTGAGAAATGTCGGAGCCCCATATCAATCATCATCAAGATCCATTCCTAATTCTGTAGTAACGACGATAATAAGATTAAAAAATGTAAAAGTTTCGAGACTTAAACTTCCCTTAACGCATCTTGTTTCCAGTTTTGGCCATGTCGATACCCTTCCGGGCTTAAATGCAATTATAATAACCGATTCTCAAAGCAAGATTGTTCAGATGGAAAAACTTCTTAGAGATATTGACAAACATCGGGCATATAACATAAATTTGATTCCAATCAAAGATGCATCAAGTAAAATTGTAGCAAACGAACTCAGGGGGTTTTTTCGCGACCTTACGATGAACAGCGACCTGTCATACAAACCTGTCATATTTAATGAAGCCGCAAGCAATTCCATTATGATTGCCTCAAGAGAACAAAGTTTTTCATATATAAAGCAATTGATTGATCAGATTACAGCACGGTTAAAAAATCAAAAAGCTCAAAAGGTTTTTTATCTTAAGAATGCCGTGGCAAAGGATGTTTATAACATAATTATCAGGCTCTTTTCAAAAAATTCCACCTTCAAAAAAGGTTCAATTTCCTATGACAGTTCCACGAATTCAATTATAGCTGTCGGTGCACCGGGTATTTACAATAAAATTGCAGAATTGATATCCAAGCTTGATATACCGAGGAAACAGGTATACATAGAGGCTTTAATTATTGAGACAACATTATCCAAACTGTCGGAATTCGGAGTTGAATGGTCAGGCGTAGCTTCGAAGGGAAACAGTGTGGGATTTGCCGGCAGCTCCACTACCGGAGCATTATCCAATCTGCAAAATTCTATTCTGAATGACGGCAAGCTAACGCCTCTTCCCGGTGGGCTTAGTCTTGGAATTTTGGGAAATGTTGTCACCTATCAGGGAATTAAATTTCCTACCCTGGGAATGCTGCTTAATGCGCTGCAGCAAAAACAGGGCATTAATATTCTTTCTAATCCGCATATTATAACGCTTGATAATCAAAAAGCGGATATCTTTGTCGGAGAAAACAGGCCGTTTTTGGTTTCAAAGAAATATGATATAAACGGTAATCCCATATTTTCTTATGATTACAGAGATGTCGGGATTAAGCTTAATGTGCTGCCCCATGTGAGCAACAACAAAATTATCATGGATACCTCTATAGAGATAAAAAAGGTTGTAAACGGTACCGGTGCAAGTGATGCCGCTCCTATAACCATGACCAGAAGTACAGACACGAAAATTGCGCTTGAGGATGGAGAAAAAGTTTTGATAAGCGGACTGATAAAAAATGATAAATCTTATACTGAAGAACGCGTTCCGCTGCTTTCTTCAATTCCGCTGTTTGGAGAACTTTTCAAATATAAAAAAGTTGACTCGGAAAAGACAAATCTCATGATTTTTCTGACGGCAAAAATTATTAACAGCCGTCAAGAGTTGAATAATCTCACAAAAAAACATGGTAAAAGTTAATTTTTCTACTCTTTCTGAAGATATAATTGCACTTTACAGGAAATTTTCGGATAAAAAGAGTTTTATTCCGGTATATTCGGAAAATGATCACATCTATTTCTGGGTTCTTAATAATGAAGGGGCGAGAAAGGCTGATTATCTTGGAATTAAGTTAAATAAAATTTCAGTAATTGAGAAAAAGAATAAAGATGCAATTCTCAAAGCAATGGAAGAGATATACAGTTTTTTGGAAGAGGATTCTGCATTAGATGAAAAAAATGAAGAACTGCTGATTGATGAGGACAATATTCTTGAGAGTTCATATTCCGATGCACCGATTGTGCAGCTTGTCAATAAAACAATAATTAATGCGGTAAAGCAGCGGGCAAGCGATATTCATTTTGAAGGTAGAAAAGATAAATTTAATATTAGATTCAGAATTGACGGCATACTTACAGAATATCACAAATATAACAAGAAAATTCAGGAATCTGTAATCTCAAGAATCAAGGTTATGGCGGGCGTTGATTTTGCGGAATCAAGAAGACCTCAGGATGGAGTCATAAGAGTAAATATAGGCGCAAAAACAGTTGATATTCGCGTTTCGGTGATTCCTACCGTTTCGGGAGAAAAGGCTGTCCTTAGAATTTTGGATGCAAATCAGGATATGCTGAGTCTATCTGATGTTGGGTTGGACAGTGAATCGCTTAAACTGTTCAGAGACAAACTGTCTTATCCAAATGGAATAATACTGGTAACCGGACCTACCGGATCCGGTAAAACTACCACGCTTTATGCTGCTATTAGAGATATAGCAACAGTCAAAAAGAATATCCTGACAATAGAGGATCCGATTGAATATAGAATGGACGGCGTTGCGCAGGTTCAGGTCAACCCCAAAATAGGACTTACATTCGACAAGGCGCTGAAATATTTTTTGCGGCAGGATCCGGATATAATTTTTGTTGGAGAGATAAGAGATGTTGAGACTGCTAAAGCCGCGATTTCCGCATCATTAACAGGACATCTGGTTCTTTCAACGCTTCACACAAACGATGCATCTACAACATTGGCGAGATTGATAGACATGGGAGTTGAGCCATTCCTGCTTGCATCATCAATATTGATGGTTATCGGTCAAAGACTTGTCAGGCGAAATTGCCCTCACTGCTTGACTGATGCTGAAGTGGATCATGAAACTGCCGATATAATAAAACAGTATGGTATGGATATCGATAGATATAAAAAAGGTACCGGGTGTAAATATTGTCGGGATAGCGGCGTTTCCGGACGCGTAGGTATTTTTGAAATTATGAATATGACCGAAGATATAAAAAAGAAAATAATGAAAAGGGCAGATGCCAAAGAGATTGAAAAAACAGCAGTCATCGGCGGTATGAAAACTATACTTGCCAATGGTATCAAGAAGGTGAAAGCCGGAGTAACTATACCGGAGGAAATCATTTTGGCGACAAGATTGTAGCAAGATGCCTGTTTTCAAATATATTGCCTATGACGCATTAGGCCGTAAAAAAACCGGAACTATAGAATCGGAAGCAAAAGAGAAAGCCGTTTCCGTATTAAAAAGCAGGGGAATATTTTCCGACACTCTACAAAAAATTGAAAAAGAATCATCCAAATCAACCGGAATCTTTTCAAAATATTTTTTCAGAGTATCTCAAAAGCAGAGAGCGAATCTATTTTTTAAGCTGGCTACACTGCTTGAAAGTTCGATACCGCTCGTTGAAGTTCTCGGTATAATAGCATCTCAGGAAAAAGGCAGATTGAATGACCGACTTTTGGATATAAAAGATAAAGTCAGCGGAGGAATGAAATTTTCCTCAGCTTTAAGGACATATCCTAAGATTTTCGGCCCGGTATATCTGAATATGATAGAAATTGCCGAGAAAACCGGAAGTCTTTACAAGGTATTGTTTACAATTGCCAATTATGAAGAAAACAAAGGTGCGCTGAGGTATAAATTGCTTTCTGCCGTTGCCTATCCTGCATTTATTTTGAGTTTGGGCGCTGCAGTGGTAAGCTTTCTGTTAATATATATTGTTCCGAAGATGCAGCATATCTTTTTGTCGCTTCACAAATCACTGCCTACAGTAACAAAGATTATCATTGCCGTCGGCAGTTTTATGAAGAGTTATTTCCTCGAATCGTTTGTTTTTGCTGTTGTCGGTATTGTTATTTTTCGGCTTGCTTATTTAAGAATTGAGGGATTCAGGAACACAATTGAGAAGTTTCTGCTCGGTATTTCTGCATATCGCAAATTGCGGATTGCGCGTTTTTCATCTGTATTGGCATTTCAGCTTAAAGCCGGAATACCCCTGGTTGATGCGGTAAGATCAAGCTATACTGTGATAAGTAATCATCTGTTCTGCAAACGGATGGAAGAAACGGCTGAGAATATAGAAGGCGGTATGGCTGTAGACAGAGCGTTTGAAAAAGCGGGACTTTTCGACAGAATGTTTATTGCAAGCATAAATACCGGTCAAAGGAGTGGAAAACTGTCTGAATTTATAGGCAGAATGGCAGATTACTACGAAAAAGATATTGATAAACTGCTTAAAATTGTTGTTTCAGCGGCTGAGCCGGCAGCAATTCTTTTTTTAGGAGTTGTTGTGGGATTTATAGTAATGTCGATTATGGTGCCGCTGTTTGATATAAATCAGCTTATAAAATAAAAAATTAACGGAAGGTGACGAAATGAGAAAAAGAGAGGGCTTTACGCTTTTGGAACTTATGATAGTTGTAATTATTTTAGGCATTTTGGCTACCTTTCTTGTACCTAAAATTATACATAAACCGGATGAAGCTCGAATAGTAAAGGCAAAAAGCGATATAAAAGCTATAGAACTGTCGCTAAAAATGTATAAGCTTGATAATGGAAACTATCCTACAACTGAACAGGGATTAAAGGCGTTGATTGAAAAACCGGAAGAGCCGCCTGTCCCGAATAATTGGAAAGAGGGCGGATATCTTGATGCAAGCTCGGTTCCTTCGGATCCATGGGGAAATGCCTATATTTACAGGTCTCCGGGTGATAATGGGCGCGATTATGAGATTATCAGTCTGGGAGCAGACGGAAAGGAGGGCGGAAGCGATTTTAATGCAGATATTGAAAGCTGGGAGCTGCATTAAAGGGTACTCCATTGAGAGCCTGTTGAAAAAGACCGATATTACAAAGAGAATTGTCATGCCCGCTTGCCACCTTGTCATGCCCGCTTGCCCCTTTTGTCATTCCCACTTACCCCCTCTGTCATTCCCGCGTAGGCGGGAATCCTGACTTTATTGTATGAATTTCTTGGGGTATTATAAGATTCCGTGTCAAGCACGGAATGACAAACAAAGGGCAGCGGAATGACACAGAAGAACAATGGAATGACAAAGGAAGAGAGTGTTTTAATGACGGAAGAATATGAGAAATAATAAACAAAGAAATAAAAAAGAGTTTTTCAACAGACTGTTAATCCATGAACAATCATCTTCGACTCCAAATTAGCCTCTTCTATGCTGTAAATTCGGAAAACAGCCCCGTTGCCGCCTGCAATTTGCGCCCTGTTAAGGCAGGTTCGGACTCTCAATCCGGAATGCCCGGAATTATAGAGGTACTCTGAAATTTGTATTTAAACTTTGTCCAATATTTCTATATACACCCGTTGCTGCCGTTATCTAAATGATGCTGCAGAAAAGAAAAAAAACTGCATATTTTTATTTTTACGATAAGGCGGGATTTACATTTCTGGAGATCATGGTTGTTATGGTTATATTGACCATGGCTTTTGTTTCTGCTATTCCGAATATTGAAGGTTTTTTTAATAGTGCAAATGCCAACAGAACTAACATACTTAATACCATTTTAGCGGATGCCTACAAAAAGGCGATTGCATCGGATAAGCCTGTTATGATTTGGGGAGTAAAAGATTCCGATACTATTCATATGGGAGAAAAAAGTTATAAATTAAAAAACGGGATTTTTTCTGCAACGGTAAACGGTACAAATCAAGAGGGAATTAAATACTATTTTTTTGTTTATCCTTCCGGAATTATGGATAGCGTGCAGATTATGTTTAATAACGATGAGAAATTTGAATCGGAACCGCTGTTGTTGAATTTTAAATCAACATGAAAAACGGGTTTACACTGATTGAAGTACTTATTGCCCTCGTTATATTTGCCATTATTGTATTTGGAATTTATGGAATTATAAACCAAACGCTTTATGCTCAAAACATTGCCGAAGAAAGACTCAGTTTGATTATGAATGCAAACAGCATTATATATCCCTCCATAGACAACTATCCTGCCGCTACAGACGGCTGGATTGATATATCAAAAGACGACATAGATGCCCAAAAGATTAGTAAGCAAAAAATAGGTACTTATGACATTATAAAGTTGGAATGGGGTT
>CAZPBP010000023.1:0-3783 GCA_964584845.1 uncultured Hippea sp. | reverse complement strand
TCTTTTACTATTAGAATGTATTCTATAAAAAAAAGAGATGGTTTTACGCTCATTGAGATATTGGTGGCGGTTGTGCTCTCGGGCATAATTATTGTCGGACTTATGAAAACATTTGACGGTTTGATTAATGCAAAAAGCTACATAGAAGCAAAAAAAGAGAGAATAGAGATATTAGACAAAATATCGCTGATTATGCAGACTGATATAAGATGCAAAATAGGTGATTTCAAGATAGAAACCGATGGAATGACTAAAAAGCTTTCTTTTATTACTACACATTCACTTTTTTTTAACGGTGCTGTGCCGGTGAATGTAAGCTACTGGCTCTCGCAAAACGACAACGGAAAAAGATTCTTATATAGAGAAGAAAAAGACGATAAAACAGGAGTTGATCTGCTTATTCCCTTGACAACTGTTTTCAGTAAAGCCGATTATAAATTCTACCTTAACGGAAGATGGCAGGACAATATATCGCAAATTGTGAGAATATCGCTTAGCTCAAAGGGCAGGGTATATAATATTACGCAAAGAGGCATGATTGAACAATAGAGGATCGATATTAATTGTAGTATTGATTTTTACGGCTGTTCTTGCTGCCGGAGCCGTTACTCTGCTGAACGAAGTATCAAATGATCTTGATTGGACGCAAAGACTGTATCAGAATAATCAGGCAAGCTTTTATGTGCACTCTGCACTTAAATATGTAAAAAAGATAATAAACGATGATAACAACGGTTATGATTCAGATGACGATGCATGGGCGGATCTTCCGTCGGTTCCGATAAAAGGAGGCTTTATATCGGTTCAGGTTATGCCTGCAAATGCAAAGATTGACATAAATGAAATTTTATCGGACGATAAAGCTGTAGAAAAAAGAACGGTAAATGCTTTGAAACAGATATTATCTGAGAATGATACGGATGAGAATGCGGTCGGTTATATCAGGGAATGGATAGATAAGAAACAAAAATATGATGAGAACTACTATCAAGACAGACTTCCGCCGTATCATCCCGACAAAGAGCCTTTTTATTCATTAAAAGAGATTGATTATGTGGAAGGTTTAGACCGGTTTGCTGAAAAATTCGGTTCCTATTTTACCGTAGACGGCAGTCAATCGATCAATATAAACTTTGCCGGCAAAAGCACTCTCGAAGCGTATTTGCCCGAAGTCGCAAATGCTGCCGGCAATATCATAAAATACAGGAAAAAGCATCCTTTTGAAAATATAACTCAATTGAGAAATGTGCAGGGTATAAATGATAATCAGTATCTTACAATTCAACCGTATATCACTACAACAAGCGATAACTTTATTATAAAAATTATAGTAAAGTTTGGAAAAAAAGAGTATAATGTAACTGCTCTGATAAAAAGAGAGAGCGGACAAACAAAATTGGTAAAATATTTCGAGGGGAAATCATCTTATGAATGATATTGTAATAGCATTATATGAAAACGGCGAATGGAGTTTCTATAATAAAAAATTGACAAAGATTGCCCTTGAGTTTGTTTATAACAGAAAATTATATGTTATTTTGCCGGATCATTTTTTTTATTTCTTTCAAACCGATATTCTTGCAAAAAGAAATACAAAAAAGACAGTGAGAGCTTATACAAAAACGATTTTTCCCGAAGAGACGGGCTTTATAGATTATATTCCCAATCCAAGTGGGGCTATAGGATATATTGTTTCGGAAGATATAAAAAATATTAAAAGATCGGAGATACTCAAAAACGCGGTTTTCATAACTACTCCGTTTGTTATCCAATATGCAAATATGAAATCTTCGTTTGTTTACACAGGAAAGAGTGTTTCGGCAGCTTTTGATGACAAAAGACTTGCCTGCTACATCAAAGGCAGCTACGAAGATATCAAACACAGATTAGGGGATCTTCACAAGTATAAGCAGGCTGATGCCGATATGATGCATAACATCAGCGATCTGATAAATCTGATACATGAGAGACGCCATAAAGCTATCAGACTGTCTGTTGACGACAAAACAACGGATTTCAATTTAGCAAAGAGCGCTCCGGTAATAGCTGCAGCGGCTATTATAGTAATTTTAGTTATATCGGGACAAATATTTAGATACGAGGGTACGAGGAAGGATCTGTCGTCAATCGAAAACAGAATCGATTTTATTTATAAAAAAGCCTTTAACGGCAAAAAATATCGGGATCCCTACGGTATACTTTTGTATAAAGCAAAACAATGTGAGATTCAACAAGGGATCAAACCGATGAATCTTGTATATGCATTGAGTAAAGCTAAGAAATCCGATACCAAAATTAAGTCAATTGTTTATGACAAAAGGAGATTCAAGATCAAAGGAGATGCCGCAAATTACGATTCGATGCTTGGCTATCTAAACGCTCTTAATAAAATTCTGCATATTAATGCAAAGGTGAAGAGCACTAAAAGCAGAAATGGAAAACTTGAATTTGGTCTTATATATAATGCAAAGTAATCGAATACGAAAATGAGAATAGAAGAATTAGTCAAAAAAAATCTTTTAACATTGTGCATTGCGGGAGCTGCACTAATTATTATTATTGTATCGGTTATCTATATAAAAGCTAATAATTCTATAACTGCATCTGATGTTTATACTAAAAATAAACAGTATCAAAAGATAGTCGTGTTGTACAATAAGCTTGAGAAATGTAAAAAAACGAAAAAGCTATTCTCAAATAATCTTTTTTCGCTTGTTCAAATATTAAAGAGACAAGGTCACCTGAACGGAAAAATTTTGTCGGTTACACCTCTGCTGAATGAAACAACGGAAACGATAGATATAAAACTCAAAACATTAAACCTGAGAGAATTTTTATATCTTATCGAAAAAATCGACTCATATAACAATATTGATATAAAACATTTTGCGCTTACAAAAGATTTTACCATTCCCGATTTAATAGACCTGGATCTGGTAATTCAGAAATCTGAATGAAAAAACTGTTTGCGGGATTTGCCGTTTTTCTCATTACATTTTTTGCAGCACTTTCTTTTTTGCTTCCGTATAAAGATATTTATGATAATTTAATTAATAAATATATTCAAAATATGCAGCTTCAGGTCTACTACAATATAACGAATGCGTCACTTCTTTCCTTAAGTGCGAGCAATGTCTCAATAAAAAAGGACGGTTACCTGTTTCATTTTGACAAAATAAAAGCGAAAGTTTCTCCGTTTAAATATCTCTTTGGGGAAAATTTTCTTAGACTCCAATTGCGCTCGGCAGCCGATCTTGCATCCATTGCTGTCAAAAAAAATAAAAACTTATGGTATATAACAATTAGAACTCCTTCTTCCATATTTAAAAATTCTGTAAGAAATTTTAAATTGCCTTTTCCGATTCAAGGAGATCTGCTGATAAAAACAAAAATAAAGAATGAAGACAATCAACTGCTTATAAAAAATATTTCTGTTCGCGGGCAAATTAATATTGATGCCCGGGGATATATAAAAAATTATCATTTGAGATTAAACGGAAAAATAAAATTTGGTAAAATGGAGCAAAAGTTTAACTTTGACCAAAGATTATGAGACTGCTTCGGTCGTTTCACTCCCTCGCAGTGACGGGAGGGAAGTCATCGTGTTTGACACGGAATCCAAGTCAAGATTCCCGTTTTCACCTGCCTGTGCGGAGCACGCAGACAGGCGGGAATGACAAGTGGTGAAATTATTCCGATGCCCTTTGTTTGTCATCGAGGAACGCAATGACGAAGCAATCTCTCTTCTCTTGTGTCAACTATTCACGAATCACTATTTAACAT
>CAZPBP010000022.1:0-12201 GCA_964584845.1 uncultured Hippea sp. | reverse complement strand
TTTTGGAAAACAGAAAGAAACGGAAGAAACTTTAAAGAACGGATGGCTTCATACAGGTGATGTAGGAAAGCTGGACGATGAAGGCTATCTGTACATTGTAGACAGAACAAAAGATATGATAAATTCAGGCGGTGAAAACATTTCGCCTCGTGAGGTTGAAGAAACGCTCTATCAAAACGATTGCATTCAGGAATGTTCTGTGGTTGGAATGCCGGACAAAATCTATCAGGAATCGGTATTGGCATATGTCGTACTGAAAGAAGGAAAAACTGTCGAAGAAGCTGAACTTATAGAATTTTGTAAAAGCAGGATGGCACGCTTCAAAGCACCCAAAAAAATTAAGTTTGCAGAATCTCTGCCAAAAAATGCAACTGGAAAGATTCTAAAAAGGAAATTAAGAGAAATGGCAAAAAAAGAGTTTTCAAAATGATCAGGAGGAAGAGATGAAAGACGCATGTGTAGTAGCTGGAGGACAATCCAAGTGGGGTTATAGAGATGCCACGCTAATTGAGCTTTTTCAGGAAGCCGGAAAAGCATGTTTTGAGGATAATCCTCATATAAAACCGGCTGATATTGATGGTATTCTTGTTGCATCGGCATGTTCGGAACGTCTGTCGAGACAAACTCACCTTGCACCGATGGTTGCCGAATATCTCGGCATCAAAACAAGTTCCGTATGCGCACGAGTGGAACTTTTGTGCGGAAGCGGAAGCTCGGCAATAATACTTGCCGCAGGAATGATCAAGAGCGGTTTATCTAATACGATAATGGTGATTGGAGGAGAAAAACTGTTTACACCGCAAAGATGGGAAACATTTTACAGCCAGCTGGGCAGCGTAGACCACGACTGGGACGGCGCTCAGGGATTGGGTCTGCCTCCCTCTCTGCTGTCGATAGTGTTTCAGCGGCATGCAGATCTGTATGGAACTACCGAAGAACAGCTTGCAGCGATAAGTGTAAAAAACAGGAGAAACGGATTAAATAATCCAAAAGGTCAATTCAGGAAAGAAATAACTCTCCAGGAGGCTATGACTGCAAAACCGGTTGCAGCCCCATTAAAATTATACGATTGCTGTCCCATTACCGACGGTGCCGCGGCGGTAATTTTAACATCCGGTGAAGCAGCAAAGGATTTTACGGATAAACCGCTTGTAAAGATTATAGGTACAGCTCAGGCAACAGAAAGCAACAGCATATCAAACAGAGGAAACTGGACTACCTGGAATGCGCTCAAAACCGCGGCTTCGCGCGCATACTCAAAAGCCGGTATAACAGCCGACGATGTAGATGTTGCTCAGACTCATGACTGTTTTACGATTTCGGAAGTGATAGAATATGAGGATCTCGGATTCTGCGAAAAAGGCGAAGGAGGCCTTTTTGCCGAAAAGGGGCTCTCTGATTTTGGAGGCAAAGTGGCCGTCAACACTGACGGCGGATTGCTGAGCTGCGGTCATCCGTTCGGAGGAACCGGAATAAGGCAGGCTATAGAAATTGCAAAACAGCTGAAAGGTGATGCCGCCCATCAGGTTGAGGATGCAAAATATGGTCTTACTCACAATTTCAGTGGTGCAATAGTTGCACATACTATTCTTATATACGGGAGGGATTAGATGGAGAATCAATTCAACAACCTCTATTCGGTTATACTTGATACATATCCGATAGAAGGCAAACAGCTCACAAAGATATGGAAATTTTTTGAATATCTGAAAGAAGGACGTTTAACTACAACAAAATGCACCAAATGCGGCAAAGTAAGCTATCCGCCGAGAATCCTCTGTCCGGAATGCTTATCCGAAGAATTGGAATGGGTAGATCTGCCGACAAAAGGAACGGTTGAATATTTTACGGAACTGAAAGCCGGAGTTCCGGTAGGTTTTGAAAAACCGTTGATACATGCATATATAAAGCTTTCCGATTCCTTCGACATACTCTCAAAAATTGTAGGCATCAAATCGGTAGATGATATTCATAAGGGTGATAAGGTTAAACTGAAAGTATTCGATGTTCCTCCCATCCCTGCTGAAATAGGAAGAGATAAAATCAATATAGACAGAGTTTATTTCGCCTTTGAGCTGGACAGTTGATTAAAGAATCTGAAGCACTAAATGAATTCAGGACTATAAGGAAAAATCTGCCGGAATATCTTAAAAAGATTAATAAACCGGTTATGGGCTATTTTGAAACCTATGTTCCTGAAGAGATAATATACGCCGCCGGTATGCATCCGCTCAGAATATCTCCAAATAACCGGCAGATTGCAGTTGGAGGCTCCAAAATAGAAAGTTTCGCTTGTTCGGTATCGATAAACTTTCTTGATCAGCTTTTAAACGGAACACTTGCGTTTCTAAAAGGCGTAATTTTTTCAAGATATTGCGACTCGCTCAGAGCGATAGCCGATATCTGGCAGGAAAATACAGATGACAGTTTTTATCATTTTATACCCTACCCCACCATATCGACTAAAGAATCGATAAATTTTCTATCTGATGAACTAAAAAAGCTTGCAGATCATATTTCCAATTATTTCAACATAAAGATTAATGATGCGATGCTGACCGAAGCGATAAGAATTTCGAATAAAAAACGCCTTACCGTTCTAAAATTTTATGATCTTATCAAAAATGGAAAAATTGCTATCAACTCGGCGGACTTCTTTTCGGTTATTTCTCTTGCAACAATTATGGATAGCGGAGAATATACTCAGAAACTGGAACAATTGATGAAGCAGATGGAATTAACAGGCGACCGGCCTATAGAAAACAGTATAAAAGTAGCGATATCCGGAATAATGCTTGAATCAACTCAATTTTTTGAAATTGTAGATAAAACGGGTATGAGAATGGTGACGGATGATCTTATGTTCGGGTCAAGAGCATTCAAAGGGCTTGTTATCAAAACCAAAGAAGGACCCTATCATGCAATTTCAAAGCGATATTTAAGCAAAATTCCATGTTCCGTAAAGGGTAATATCGATCTCAGAATAGATGAACTAATCAAAGACTGCAAAGAAGCAGACGTGAAAGGAGTAATATTTTATCTCGTCACATTCTGCGATTCGGAAGAGTGCGAATTCCCCATACTCAGAAAAAGGCTGCAGGCCGAAGGCATACCCGTTATAGGACTGGAAGGAGGTTATCGGGTTAACTCCGAAGGGCAATTTCTTACGCGCCTTGAAGCATTTGCCGAGCAGATTGGAGAAGAATTATGAGATTGCAGGCTACCGGAAATCTTAAAAAACTGATTGCAGGATACTACGACGATCTAAAGAAAAGTGCAGAATCCGGCAGGCCTATAGCATGGGTAAATGTGGGAATTCCGTGCGAAATTTTCTACGCCATGGATATCTTTCCATTTTATACGGAAAACTACGGCGCAATGCTCGGAGCAAGAAAAGAGGCGGTCAAATATTCAAAATTCGCCGAAGCCGACGGTATAAGCAAACATACATGTTCATATTTGAGAAGCACCTATGGAAGCTTGATTTCAAAAGAAGGACCGCTCGGCAAACTCCCCGAACCGACTGTTCTCGTTGAAACAAGCAATTCCTGCGTCACGGTACTTTCATGGTGGAGACTTATCGAAAAAGCCACGAATGCCCCCTGTTTTCTTTTTGATTCTCCAATGGTTGAATATGAATCGACAGGTAATCATCTTGCGTATCAAATAAGTGAGACTAAACGAATGATTCGGTTTCTTGAATCTGAAACGGGGAAAAAATTTAATCTGAATCGCCTCAAAGAGGTTGTAAGGATTTCAAACGAAGGAAAACGATTATGGCGTCGGACTATGGAACTCAGAACCAATCATCCGTCGCCTTTAACCGGAGCTGATCTGTTTACGCATATGTTTCCAATGGTAGCATTACGCGGAACAAAGCAATATCTAAAACATCTGAAAATGTTATACAAAGAAACAAAAGAACGGATAGAGCTGGGAGAATATCCGGTAGCAAAAGAAAAGCATCGTTTTTTGTGGGACAACCTTCCGATATGGCATGATCTCAGGCTTTTCGATGAACTTGCAAAAAGAGGAATAAATTTTGTGACAGATACATACACTCAGGCATGGGGTGACAAATTCATGGGTGAAGTTGCACTTGATAATCCGATAAAAGACCTGGCCTATTATACCGGAGGCGGATTTCTCAATGTTCATATCAAAAAACGGTTTTCGGTTCTGTTTGATATAATCAAAAGATATGATGTTGACGGAGTTGTATTTCATGCCGATAGAAGCTGCAAAAGCTATTCTCTGATTCAGGTTCAGCTTGCCGATCAGTTGAGACAAAAAGGCGTCCCTTCTGTTATAATAGAGGCAGACCACAATGATACAAGGGATTACAACAGAGAAAGTATAATAGCAAGAATAGAAACATTAGCAGAAATGGGGGAAATATGAATAATTGGACTGATGTAAAACTGAACGACAATATCGGATATCTGATTCTTGACAGAGCTCCGGCAAATGCAATCAACAGACAGTTTGTTGAAGAAATGTTGAATCGTTTTGATGAACTTTCCAACGACAGCAGATGTGATATTATTGTTATATCAAGCGGTTTGCCGAAATTTTTTGCCGCCGGAGCGGATATTGATATGATACTAAAATTCAGCAGATCCGAATCGGAAGAAACAACCCGATTTTTTCAAAACAGCTTTAATAAAATCGCTCAATCAAGAAAATTGACAATTGCCGCCATAAACGGCTTTGCACTCGGAGGAGGATTTGAGCTTGCGCTTAGCTGCGATTATAGAATAGCCGCAGAGGGAAAATATGTCTTAGGCCTTCCTGAAACAACATTGGGAATTATACCAGGAGCAGGAGGAACTCAGCGTCTTTCCCGCTTAATAGGCGCGCATAACGCGTTTAAGATGATAGCTGCAGGGCAAAGCGTAACTGCAAAAGAAGCTCTTGGTATGGGAATAGTAGATAAAATATCATCGGAAGGTGAAAATTTCGACGATTTCGTACATAATTTTGCATCAAAAATTGCAAAAGGTGCCATAAGAGCAAAAGAGTTTGCAAAAGCTGCAATATTGCAGGGGGCTGACAAACCGATTGAAAAGGGACTTGATGCAGAATTGAAAGCATTTTTGGGAGCATTTTCAACTGAGGATGCAAAAGAGGGACTTTCAAGCTTTATAGAAAAAAGGAAACCAAATTTTAAAGGAAGATAGGAGGAGATTTATGTTTAAGAAAATCGCTGTATTTGGAACCGGCAGCATGGGAAGCGGAATTATCCAGACTGCTGCAACAAGCGGACTGCAGGTTGTTGCAATTGATAATGAGCGCTCATCAGTTGACAGAGGCAAAAAAATTATTGAAAAAAGTCTTGCGCGTTTTGAAAAAAAGGGACGACTAAAAGAATCCGCCGGTGAAATAATCGACAGAATTGAGTTTGCAACCGATCCCGAAAGAGCATCAGATGCAGATTTTGTATTTGAAGCTATTTTTGAGGATATAAAAATAAAGGCAGAGCTTTACGAAAAAATTAATGCTATCGTTCCAAAAGCCGTTCCTTTTGCATCCAACACATCAAGTCTCTCTATGACGGCACTTGCAAAAGCAAGTGGAAGAAGCTCAAATTTCGTAGGAATGCACTTTTTTAATCCTGTTCCAATGATGAAGCTTGTTGAGATTATTCCGGCACTTCAGACAACAGATGAAACCGTTGAGGCTGCAAAGAGCATGGCAGAAATTATGGGAAAAACCGCTGTTGTATGCAAAGATACTCCGGGATTTATAGTCAACAGAATATTAGTTCCATATATGCTTGAAGCAGCAAGGGTATATGATGCCGAAATAGCCTCACCCGAACAGATAGACACCGCAATGAAACTTGGAGCCGGAGTCCCTATGGGACCGCTTGAGCTGATGGATTTCACAGGCGTGGATATTGCTTATTTTGTAGGAAACATACTGTATGACGAAACCAAAGATAAGAAATTTCTGCCGCCTAATGTTATGCAGAAAATGGTACAGGCCGGATGGCTCGGCAGAAAAACCGGAAAAGGATTCTACGATTATAGCAAGAAAGATTAAAATAAGGGGGAGTGAATGATTTTTGATGAAAACGAACTGCTTGACGAGGAGAAGTTAAAAAAGCTTCAACTTGAAAGATTACAGAAAACCGTCAAAAATGTATATGATAACGTTGCTTTTTATAAAAAATCGTTTGATAAAAAAGGCGTTAAACCGGAAAATATCAAATCGCTTGAAGATCTTGCAAAACTGCCGTTTACCGTAAAGCAGGATTTGAGAGACAATTATCCTTATGGAATGTTCACCGTTCCGATGGAAAAAATTGTCAGAATTCACGCATCAAGCGGCACAACAGGCAAACCAACCGTGTGCGGATATACAAAAAATGATATAAAAACCTGGTCGGTATTGATGGCAAGAGTATTTGCGGCAGCCGGAGTAACCAAAAATGATATCATTCAGAATGCTTACGGATACGGCCTTTTTACGGGAGGACTGGGAGCACATTACGGGGCTGAAGAACTTGGAGCAGCTGTTGTTCCAATATCAGGCGGAAATACAAAAAAACAGATTCAACTTTTGCAGGATTTCGGTTCCAACTGTTTAACATGCACTCCGTCGTTTGCTCTATATCTTTATGATGTCGGAAGGGAAGCGGGCGTTGATTTTGCAAAATTGCCGCTCAGAATCGCAATACTCGGGGCAGAACCCTGGAGCGAAGGAATGAGAAAGGAGATTGAAGAAAAACTCTCCATAGATGCGATAAATCTTTATGGTCTCTCGGAAATTATAGGACCCGGTGTTTCATTTGAATGTATAGAAGAAAAGAATGGGATGCATATCAGCGACGACCATTTTATTGCGGAAATTATTGATCCGGCAACAGGAGAACAGCTTCCGTACGGATCAAAAGGAGAGCTGGTAATCACTACAATAACCAAAGAAGCATTTCCCTTGATACGATACAGAACAAAAGATATAACCGTTTTAAGTAAACCGACCAAATGCAGCTGCGGCAGAAACTTCACAAAAATGGCAAGAGTAACCGGAAGAAGTGATGATATGCTGATTATAAGAGGTGTAAATGTATTTCCAAGCCAGATAGAGGATGTGATAACAAAATTCCATTCTCTTGCAAGCCATTATCAACTCGTCATCAAAAGAGTTGAACGACTGGATACTCTTACCGTTGAGGTTGAGGTAATAGATGAGTTTGCCAGATCTATCGGGACTGTAGTTATGTCTGATGGAACAGAGGCACTTGCCGTGACTCACGAAAAGGTTGAAGCTTTGAAACAGAACCTCAAGAAAGATATAAAAGATCTTATCGGAGTTACTACTGATGTAAAACTGTTTATGCCTAAAACTCTTCCAAGATTCGAGGGAAAGGCAAAAAGAGTAATAGACAATAGAGTAATATAATAAGGATTTTAAATGAAAAAACTTTTACTTGGTAACGAAGCAATTGCCAGAGGTGCTTACGAGGCCGGTGCGTTGTTTGCAACCGGTTATCCGGGCACACCGAGCACTGAAGTGCTCGAAGCAATCAAACAGTATAAAGAAGTGATCACCGAATGGGCACCAAATGAAAAAACAGCTCTTGAATCGGCCATAGGAGCATCCATTGCCGGTTCACGTGTGCTTGTGACCATGAAGCATGTGGGACTCAATGTTGCCGCTGATGCACTTTTTACACTCTCATATACAGGGGTAAACGGAGGAATTGTTATATTGACTGCCGATGATCCCGGAATGCATTCATCGCAGAACGAACAGGACAATCGATGGTACGGATTGTTTGCAAAAATACCGATTCTTGAGCCATCCGACAGCAGAGAATGTCTCTGTTTCACAAAACTTGCTTTTGAAATCAGCGAAAAATTTGATACTCCTGTTCTTGTAAGAACGACAACGGTTATAAGCCATTCAAGAAGTGTCGCAGAAACGCAGGAAAGAAAAGATGTAGAACTGAGACCCATTGAAAATAATTGGCAAAAATATACGATGCTTCCGGCAAATGCACTGTTGAGAAGACCTCTCGTTGAAAAAAAGATTAACGATCTTTCTTTGTATGCAGGAGAATCTGATATTAATTATGCAGAATACAACGACAACTCCATGGGTATCATTACGGGAGGAGCAAGTTTTCAGTATGTAAAAGAAGCTTTTCCGAATGCTTCGGTTTTGAAACTCGGTATTACCTATCCGCTCAATAAAGAAATGATTGAAGAATTTGCAAAAAAGGTGGACAAACTTGCAATAATCGAGGAACTTGATCCGTTTCTGGAAAAAGAAATCAAGGCATTCGGTATAGAAATTGATTACGGCAAAAATCGCCTGCCGTCAATCGGCGAGCTTTCTTCCAATATTTTACGACAGAGTTTCGGTAAAAATCCGACAAAAAGCTTTGAAAAAGCAGATGCTCCACTCAGACCTCCCACGCTCTGTCCGGGCTGTTCGCACAGAGGAGTATTTCGTATTCTAAAAAAATTGCGCGTGTTTGTCTCGGGGGATATAGGGTGTTACACATTAGGAGCGCTTCCGCCTCTCGGAGCAATGCACAGCTGCATCTGCATGGGAGCATCAATCGGAGTCGCACATGGAATGAGTCAGGTGAGAAAAACCGGCGATCAGTTTAAACCCGTAGCCATAATAGGCGATTCTACATTTTTTCATTCGGGAATAACCGGACTGATAAACGCTGTTTACAACGGAAGCAACATCCTGGTTATAATTCAGGACAACAGAGTAACCGCAATGACCGGAGGACAGCCTAATCCCGGTACAGGTGTTAAAATCAATGGACAGGCTGCTCCGAGAATAGATATTGTAAAGCTCGCAGAGGCAAGCGGAGTAAAAAATATCATAAAATTTGACCCTTACGATCTAAAAGATACTGAGGAAAAACTAACTGCAGAACTAAAAAAGCCCGGAGTATCGGTTGCCATATCGACCGATCCCTGTGTTCTCAAATATAAAATTAAACTGATACCGCTGCGGGTAGAACTTGATAAATGCACAGGCTGCAAAATATGCCTTTCCGTCGCCTGTATGGCGCTAAACTGGCATCCCGATACGAAAAAGGTAACCATCGATGAATCACTCTGCACAGGATGTACGGTTTGTGAGCAGATGTGCAATTTTGATGCTATAGGAGTTATAGATGGATAAAAATATTCTTGTAGCCGGTGTCGGAGGACAGGGTGTTCTGCTGCTTTCAAGCCTTATTGCCGAAGCTGCCGCCCAAGCTGGGTTTGATGTCAAACAAAATGAGGTGCACGGCATGAGCCAGCGCGGAGGTTCGGTTGTCTGCAGTATTAAATTTGCGGATAAAGTATATTCACCGCTAATCGGCAAGGCAGAGGCGGATCTTATAATTGCGACTGAACCGCTTGAGGCATTCAGGATGATCGATTATCTGAAGGATTCGGGTATCATTTTATATAATGATAAAAAAATTGATCCTATGCCTGTCTCGATCGGAAAAGCTTCCTATCCGAACTCTATTAATGATATATACAAAAAAAATCATATCAGATATTATAAACTGAATGCATCCGAACTTGCCGTCAAAGCAGGAAGCATAAAATCGCTTAATGTAGTTATGTTTGGAGCGGCATCAAATTTTTTGCCGTTTGAAAAACAGCAAATAAGATTGACAATGCAAAAAATAATTCCGGAAAAGATTTTGGCAATGAACATAAAGGCGTATGAATACGGCAGTACTGCAAAAAATGAAGCTTGAGTGAAAAAAAGCATGAATATCGACAAAAAGGTTGAAGAATTTGCAAAAAGATTTTCCTGTAAACCGGAATACTCTAATCAAGGCAAGACTCTTTTTGTCAATCTTGCAGAAAAACGCACAAAAAGCGCATATCTGCCGATTTATGCAGTTAAAAATTTTCTCTCCGGGCGCGGTTCGAATATGTTTATACTTTATAATCTTCTTGACGAAACAAAGACTCCGCTTGATCCTGAAATTCCGCTAATTTTTGGAGCCGGAATTTTGACCGGAATAGTTCCTTCTGCTTCAAGAGGAAATTTTACAAGCATATCTCCCGACAGCTATGCGATAATGGACTCAAGCTGCGGGGATTATTTCCCGTCATTTGTTAAGCTGCACGGATACGATCATATTGTTATATACGGAAAAGCTGAACACCTCAGTATGCTGCTGATTTCGTATGATTCCGTCAAATTTACAGACGCTGGAAAATATCACGGAATGAACAATATAGAATTTGCTCAGGCTATAGAAAACGATTTCAAATGTACTGAAGGCAGAGATATGGCTGCAGCAAGAATAACATCGGCAGGCGAAAACCTTGTTTTAAACAGCGGCATAATGGGCGGCCCGAAAGCTTTGTGGGCAAGAGGAGGAACCGGAGCCAAAATGGGTTCCCTCAACCTCAAAGCAATAGTTGTTTTGGGAAAACCGCCCCGCAAAAAGGCTTCAGAAGATATTATACGGGCAAACAGGGAATTTGCGAAAAAGATTCTTTCTGCGAGCGTCACAAAAAAAGCATTGAAAAAGGTAGGCACTCCATTTCTGTACAAACCCAGCCGTATCATTCATGCCCTCGGAGTAAAAAATAACCAGGAAACTTCATGGTTTGATACTCTTGATGCAGATAACATAGATATATACAGAACAAAAATGTCCGGATGCTACAAATGTCCCATTATCTGCAGACCGCTGAATGATATGACCCCTGAGGCAAAAGGAGACTGGGGGAAAAATGCTATGAAAGGAGTATCGGGCAACGCAAGCACCGATGAAAAAGAATCGGAAATCACTCATGAGAATGAAAAAAGTTATAACGGAATTCACAACAACGGGGTTTTCGACAACTACGACAAGGGCGACGGACCCGAATATGTCACGCTCGGTAAATTCGGTCCGAACATCGGCATAAAAAAAGTCGAACATGTATTGCGGCTCAATAATATACTAAACGATTTGGGGCTTGATTCTTCAAGTACCGGAGGAGCCATTGCCTGGGCAATGGAGCTTTATCAGCGCGGCATAATAACCAAAGAAGATACCGGTGGAATTGATCTCAACTGGGGTAATCACGATGCAGTTGAAAAACTTCTTTTTATGCTTGCGAGACGTGAAGGTTTCGGAAACACGCTTGCGGATTCAAACCGGGCAGTCGAAAAAAAAAGATATCCGAAAGAAGCCGATAGATACAAAATGACAATCAAGGGACTCTTCCAGTCGGATCCTCATGACTGCAGAATATTAAAGGCTTTTGCCCTCGGCGTTGCCGTGGCAACACGCGGAATGGATCATCTGAGAAATAGGGCAACCCTTGAGATAAACGCTCACATAAATAGCGATTCCGAGTATAAAAAAAGGCTCTATAAAGCGGCGGTATCGGCTGACCCAACCTGTTATGATGGAAAGGAATATGCCGTCAGAAGATGCGAAGATCTATACGCTGTGGGCGATTCGAGCGGATTGTGCAGATTCTCAACAAAATTATTCAACTCACCCAGCACCATAGATTATGAAGATTTTTCAAACGGAATTTCCGCCGTTACAGATATTAAATTTTCCGTAGAAGAATTGGAGGCAGTAGGCAAAAACATAACAGGTCTGGAACGATTGATAAACTATCGCATCGGTCTTTCAAGCAACGACGACAGAGTTCCTGAAAGATGGTTTGAGGAACCGATTAAAAGCGGGCCGTTTAAAGGTGAAAAGATAGACAGAGAGAAATTCCTCAAGCTGAAAAATCGTTTCTACAAGATATCAGGTTTGAATAAAGAAGGAGTACCGAATCTAAACTTCCACAGACAGCTGGCAAATATGACTACCGGTTTTGAAATTTTGGTCAACTTTGGCAACATTATTGAAACTTCGAGAGAAAATTCGCTGATAATCGATCAGCCGGTATATAATCTCAGTGAACTAAGAGATAAAATTATCGCAATCTTATCAAAAAAGGGGATAACTTTTGACGACACAATGACAAATTTTGTTGTAAACGGAAATATGATTGCGGGAAACGAATTTGAATATCCTATAAAAAATCATGATGAAATATCGCTCGTTACAGCCTTTGCAGGTGGATAGTATCCTTTTTAAGGCACAGTTCATAACTATCATCTCAAACCCCACAAATTAGCCTCCTCTTTCGTTGCAAATAGCAGGTAGAATAGTTCTGCTGTTGCCTGCTATTTGCATCTTACCTGACCGGCAAATCCGGA
>CAZPBP010000021.1:7550-12336 GCA_964584845.1 uncultured Hippea sp. | reverse complement strand
GAGTTTTTCAACAGTCTGTTAAGAAATAAAAATTCTCAAGCTAACCTGTCAGCCCGGCAAATTTTAATTTTTAAATCTTGCCCAGTTTTAACCTTCTGTGGAGACGTTTACTGTGCAACGGTCTCATAATATCTTTCCTTTCACCTGAATATCCGACTGTTTCCGATGAAGATAGCGATGTGATATACACCCAATTTCCGGAATTTGAAGAATCTAACTTTTTTATTATAATGATCTCAAGAAATATGCATGATGCCGAAGCATCTTGAAAAATATCACTATTATAGATAATGATGTTTGTATAAAGCACCGGCAATTTTTAAAACATGCGTTGCAGAAAGTTGCAAAAAGAGGAGATTTTTGTGAACGAAAAAACAATTACAAACGTTCTTGAGTATTTGGATGGAACTTCCGGTAAAATAAAGGGTTCGGCGATTGCAAGCAGTTATGAACCGGCTATGGCAAACATTCTTACAGCAGACATTGATGAAGCAAAATTGACAATAGAACCGACATATGTCTATGGTCTTAAGGAAAACTCTATTAATTCTAAGCGTTTCAATTGAGTGTCCAAATCCGTCTGCCTGCGCGTGTCCGCACGCAGACAGGTCTCATCAAGGCACAAATAGCAAAGCTATTGCCAAAACTTACAATGCAAAGGAAGCTGATTTGGGATTCAAGATGATTGCTTACTGTTTAAATAGAGGTTCTCTATATTAAACTTGTTGCGAAGAACTCATTCTCAAGCAAAGCATGCCGAACAAAATTTGTTCGCAGACCGATTTCAAGCTTTATCATGAGTTGATTCAATGTGACGGCAGGCAAGTATAAAAAGAGTTTAAGTTGTCTTGTACCGGACGACAAGGAGTGTTTTTTTGAAGATAAAATTTTGCAGAGGTCCTTAGATATAAGATTTTGACGAATGGCAGCATTGCACAATTGACATTCCATGAGTCAAGAGATAATATAAAAATGTTAAAAAAGGATTTTGGTCTGATTGAAATTTAAAATTGCAATTATAAAGAATTAAGGATTACAAATGAGGATAAAAGATAAAGAAGTATTTAATTATCATAGTAAGGGACGGCCAGGAAAACTTGAAATTCATCCGACAAAGCCTTTAACAACTCAGCTTGATTTAGGCTTAGCTTATACTCCGGGGGTTGCAGCGGTATGCAAGCTTATCGAAGAAGATAAATCAAACAGCTATCTTTATACCGCAAAGGCAAATCTCGTTGCAGTCCTATCCAACGGAACAGCGGTTCTCGGATTGGGAAATATCGGAGCAGGAGCATCCAAACCGGTTATGGAAGGAAAAGCTGTATTGTTCAAAAAATTTGGCGATGTCGATGTATTTGACATAGAGGTTGACGAAAAAGATCCCGACAAACTGATTGATATAGTTAAATCACTTGAACCTACATTTGGAGGAATAAATTTGGAAGATATAAAAGCGCCTGAGTGCTTTTATATAGAAGAAAAACTTGCCGAAATGATGAGTATTCCCGTTTTTCATGATGATCAGCACGGAACAGCCATCGTTACCGGAGCCGGCCTGCTGAATGCACTTTCATTGTCGGAAAAATCGATAGAAGATATTAAAATCACAGCCAGCGGCGCAGGTGCAGCCGGCTTATCATGTCTTAAGTTCTGGGAAAAGCTTGGCGTAAGGCACGAAAATATCACAGTCTGCGACAGCAGCGGAGTAATCTACAAAGGAAGACAAAAACATGTAAACAAGTATAAAGAATATTTTGCAGTGCATACAAGCAAACGAACACTGGAAGATGCCATGGAAGGCGCCGATGTCTTTCTCGGTGTATCAAAAGGCAATATCGTAACAAAAAAAATGGTAAGATCAATGAACGGTGACCCTATAATCTTTGCCCTGTCCAATCCGACACCGGAGATAAGTTATGAAGCCGCTAAAGAAGTAAACCCTAATGCAATAATGGGAACAGGAAGATCGGACTACCCCAACCAGATAAACAATCTGTTGGTTTTTCCTTTTATTTTCAGAGGTGCTTTAGATGTAAGAGCAACTGCAATTAATATACAGATGCAAAAAGCGGCCACATACGCCTTAGCGAGACTTGCAAAATCACCCGTTACATCTGAGGTGATAAAAGCATACAACGATAAAGATCTTTCATTCAGCCGCGATTATATAATTCCGAAACCGTTCGATCACCGCCTTTTGGGTTATGTAGCTCCTGCGGTAGCCAAAGCTGCTGTGGATTCCGGAGTAGCGGGAATAAAAAGTTTTCATATCGATAAATACAAGGAGCAGTTGAAAGAAAGGACAAATGTTTCATACAGTTTCATGCGCAATATTTTTGCCAGGGCAAAAGAAGATCCCCAAAGAATATTGTTCACCGAGGCCGATTCCGATGAAATATTGTTGGTAACGGATATACTGATAACACAGAATCTTGCTAAACCTGTACTGATCGGAAACAAAAAAGAACTTATAAAAACTTCAGGAGATAAAAACATAGAAATTGACTGGGATTCCGTTGAAGTAATCAACCCTGAAGAATTTTCTTTTATAGATGACTACGCGGAAAAGCTGCATGAGAAACGCCGGAGAAAAGGAATGACTATTTCAAAAGCCAAAGATTATGTACAGCATAGAAGAAATTATCTCGCAGCTATGGCACTTGATCAAGGTTATGTCGATGCAGTTGTTACCGGTCAGCTTTATACCTATTCAACGGCCGTAAAGCCGTTTTTAAAGATATTTCAAGATGAATCTTTTGAACATTCTGCTATTGCCGGCATCTATATAATGATTGCCAAAGATCATCTATATATACTGGCAGATACAACCATTAACATAGACCCCGATGAAGCTACTTTGGCCGATATTGCCACCAATGCTGCAGCTTTCGCAAAAAAAGTGGTCGGTATCGATCCTGTTATTGCCATGCTTTCATTTTCTAATTTTGGAGAAAATGAAAATCGTTACACACAAAAAGTCAGAAAGGCAACTGAAATTATTCATTCGGTTGCACCCGAATTGATAGTTGACGGTGAAATCCAGGCCAATGTAGCGCTGGATGCCGATATTATATCAAAACTCTATCCGTTTTCTAAGCTGAATGGGCACAGACCCAACATTCTCATATTCCCCGATCTTGACTCGGCAAATATCGCTTATAAAATGCTTTATAAAATTGGCGGAGCGATTCCTATCGGCCCGATTTTAACGGGTCTTCCGAAGTCGGTTCATGTACTTGAAAGAACAAGCAGCGTAGATAACATAGTTAACATGGCAGCGATTGCTGCAGTTGATGCACAAAATAAAAAGAAATAGATATAGGGAGAAGGGTAAATGAAATTACACGAATTTCAGTCTAAGGGGATTTTAGCGCGCTACGGTATAAGTGTTCCGGATGGTGTTGTAGTAACAGAACCGCAGGAAGCATGGGTTGTTGCAAAACAGTTGGGTACTCCTGTAATATTGAAAGCTCAGGTGCATGCAGGCGGAAGAGGAGAAGCCGGCGGAGTAAAAATAGCAAAAACAGCTGAAGAAGCCGAATTAATTGCAAAGAAGATGATCGGCATGAAACTTGTAACAAAGCAGACGGGAGTCGGCGGCAAAATAGTGAAAAAGCTGCTTGTCGAAAAAACAGCTAATATCGAAAAAGAGTTCTATATCAGCATATCAATTGACAGAAAATCAGGCCGACCGATGTTTCTGGCAAGCACCGAAGGCGGAATGTCCATAGAAGAGGTTTCCGAGACAAATCCGGACGCCATTTTTATGAGAACAATCGATCCGACTATAGGCATTATGCCGTCTCAGGCAAGAGAGATTGCATACAGACTCGGGCTTTCAAAACAGGTAAAGCAAACTTCAAAACTCATTACCGGAATCTACAAAACCTTTATAGATAACGATGCTTCTATGGTAGAGCTTAATCCGTTTATACTAACCAAAGAAGGAGATATTCTGGCGCTTGATGCAAAAATAGATATAGATGATAGTGCAATGTTCAGACATAAAGATACCGCAAAACTGCGTGATGTCACGGAAGAAACGGAAACGGAAATAAAATCTTCATTTTTCGGACTTTCATTTGTGCAGCTGGAAGGAAATATAGGATGTATGGTTAACGGCGCAGGACTTGCAATGGCAACTATGGACCTTATAAAAATTTCCGGAGGCGAACCCGCAAATTTTCTTGACATAGGCGGAGGAGCAGGAAAAGAAAAGGTCGGTCATGCGTTTTCTCTTATTTTGCAGGATAAAGACATCAAAGCCATTCTTATCAATATTTTTGGCGGAATAACAAGATGCGACGAGGTTGCAAACGGAATCATATCTGCGGCAAAAGAGCTGGGACTTACACTTCCTATGGCTGTCAGACTGAAAGGAGCCAATTTCGAGGAAGGAAGTAGAATATTAAAGGAATCAGGACTTAAATTTGAGGTTTACAGTAGCCTCAACGATGCTGCAGCTGCCGCCGTAAAGATGGCAAACGCTTAGATTGGAGGAAAAATGAGCATTCTTGTTGATAAAAATACAAAAGTAGTAATTCAGGGTATGACCGGCAAAGAAGGAACAATACATGCAACCGGATGCATAGATTACGGCACCAAGGTAGTTGCCGGAGTTACACCCGGAAAAGGTGGAACCACTCACCTCGGAGTTCCCGTTTTTAACACTGTAATGGAAGCTGTTGAAAAAACAGGGGCAAACTGCTCACTCATTTTTGTTCCGCCTCCATTTGCTGCCGATGCAATAGTGGAAGCGGCTGACGCAAATCTCAAACTTATTATA
>CAZPBP010000021.1:0-7540 GCA_964584845.1 uncultured Hippea sp. | reverse complement strand
TGGCCAAACGATTTATTGAAGGTAAGGGAATAACCCTGATAGGGCCTAATTGTCCGGGAATACTTTCTGCCGGCGAATGCAAGATTGGAATAATGCCCGGAAATATCTTCAAAAAAGGAAAAGCCGGTGTAATAAGCAGAAGCGGAACTCTCGTTTATGAAATAGTTGATCAATTGACCAATGAGGGTGTCGGAGAAACCACATGCGCCGGACTGGGAGGGGACCCGGTCATAGGAACAAAATATAATTTTTGGCTGGAGCAATTTCAGAATGATCCCGATACCGAGGCAATTGTAATGGTCGGCGAAATTGGCGGAGACGATGAAGTTGTTGCGGCAGAGTATATAAAAAAGCATGTAACCAAGCCGGTTGTTGCGTTCATAGCAGGCAGAACCGCCCCTGAAGGAAAAAGAATGGGTCACGCCGGAGCAATTATTACCGGCAAAAAAGGCACTGCTGCATACAAAATGAATGCCTTAAGAGAGGCGGGTGCAACTGTCGTTGAAAATCCGGCCTTAATCGGCAAAGCAGTAAGAAACCTACTTTCAAACTAATGAGATCGCTGTTAGATAAGCTGAGAAAACTTGAAAAAATAGCTGAACTCGGCGGCGGCAGGGAAAAAATAGAAAAACAACATAAAGCAGGCAAGCTGACGGCGCGCGAAAGAATTGAAATTCTGCTTGATCCCGGAAGTTTTGTTGAGCTTGATAAATTTGTTGTTCACCAGTGCCATAATTTTGGCATGGAAAAGATCAAAATTTACGGAGACGGCGTTGTAACCGGATACGGCACAATAAAAGGCAGACAGGTTTATATTTTCAGTCATGATTTTACAACCTTCGGAGGCTCCCTTTCGGGAGCTTTCGCAAAAAAGGTTTGCAAAATTATGGATCTTGCTGTTCAAAACGGAGCTCCGGTAATCGGACTTAATGATTCAGGAGGAGCAAGAATACAGGAAGGAGTTGTCAGTCTCGCCGGATATGCAGATATTTTTTTGAGAAACACGCTTGCAAGCGGTGTCGTGCCGCAAATTTCAGTTATAATGGGACCTACTGCAGGTGGCGCAGTATATTCCCCGGCCGTGACAGATTTTACCATAATGGTACAGGACACTTCATTTATGTTTATCACCGGACCGGATGTTATTAAATCTGTTACCGGTGAGGAGATTGACAAGGAATCTTTAGGCGGCGCCAAGGTTCACACTCAAAAAACTCAAGTTGCTCATTTTTCCGCAGAAAATGATGCCGAAGCTCTGCTTAAAGCCGCAGAACTGCTCTCTTTTATACCTCAGAATAATATGGAGGTTCCGCCCGACCTGCCGACTTCGGATCCTTCCGACAGGCACGATGAATCAATATATGATCTTATTCCAACAGATGTCAATAAGCCGTATGATATGAAAAATCTCATTACAAAAATTGTTGATGATGAAGTTTTTTTTGAAGTTCAGGAAAATTATGCAAAAAATATGGTTGTAGGCTTTGCTCACTTTGGAGGAAAATCGGTTGGTATTGTTGCAGATCAGCCAAAATTTTTTGCCGGAGCTCTTGATTACAAAGCAGCCATTAAAGCTGCACGATTTGTAAGATTTTGCGATGCATTTAATATTCCCATAATAACCTTGGAAGATCAGCCGGGATATATGCCCGGAGTCGATCAGGAACATAACGGTGTTATTGTTCACGGTGCAAAACTTTTGTATGCCTATGCGGAAGCTACAGTCCCGAAGATAACGCTTGTGGTAAGAAAAGCATACGGAGGAGCTTACGATGTTTTGGGTTCAAAACATCTGAGAGCTGATATCAATTTAGCATATCCAACAGCTGAAATCGCTGTTATGGGTCCTGATGGAGCCGTCAACATATTAAAAAGACGGGAACTGCAGGCATCAAAAGATCCCGATGCTTTGAAGGCTAAACTGGTAGCAGAGTACCGCGAGCAGTTTGCCAATCCGTTTATTGCCGCCTCATTAGGCTACATTGATGAGATAATAGATCCGGCCGATACGAGACTGAAGATAATTTCATCCATCAATCTTCTAAAGAATAAACGACAAACTATTCCGCCCAAAAAACATGGTAATATACCGCTGTAGGGTTATGCAATGAAAATAAATAAGATAAAGAAAATTCTTATAGCGAACAGAAGTGAAATTGCAATCAGAATTGCCAGAGCATGCAGGGAAATGGGCATAAAAACGGTTGCGGTTTATTCTGAGGTTGACAGAAACAGCCTTCATACCCGATATATGGATGAAGCATACTATATAGGAAAATCTCCGGCCTCGGAAAGCTACCTGAGTATTGATAAAATTATTGACGCTGCCTTGAAGTCGGGAGCCGATGCCATACATCCTGGTTATGGATTTCTGGCTGAAAATTCGGAATTTGTCGAGGAATGCGAGAAAAACGGTATAATTTTTATCGGACCTTCCCGTGATTCAATCTATCTGCTTGGAAATAAAACAAGAGCAAGAACAAAAATGAAAAGCTCAGGCGTGCCTATTGTTCCCGGAACAACAGAACCGGTAAGAAGTTACAATCTACTTGAACAGGAAGCTGAAAAAATAGGATATCCCATTATGCTTAAAGCTGCAGCAGGCGGAGGCGGCAAAGGAATCAGACTGGTAAACAATGAAAGTGAATTAAAATCTGCGTTTGAAATCGCTTCATCCGAAGCAAAGGCCGCATTCGGCGATGATACGATTTATATCGAAAAAGCAATTATCAATCCAAGACATATTGAAGTTCAGATAGCTCGCGATAACCATGGAAACAGTTTATGGTTTCCCGAAAGAGAATGCTCTATTCAAAGACGTCACCAAAAAGTTTTGGAGGAGTCTCCATCGGTTGCAATAGATAGCCGCTTACGAAAAAAAATCGGCAGAACAGCTGTCAAAGCCGCTGACGCAGCAGGGTATAATTCGGTAGGAACCGTTGAATTTCTGCTTGACCAAAAGTATAACTTTTATTTTCTTGAGGTAAATACGCGACTTCAGGTTGAACATCCCGTAACTGAAATGGTAACAGGTATTGATCTTGTAAAACTGCAAATTGAGATCGCCGAGAACAAGCCTATTGAGTTGACTCAAGACGACATAAAACTGAATGGCCATGCCATTGAATGTAGAATATACGCCGAAGATCCTGAGAAAAATTTTAGGCCGTCACCGGGAAAAGTTACAGGTCTGAGGGTTCCGGGAGGAATCGGCGTAAGAAACGATAACGGCATTTACGAAGGAGCGGTAATTCCCCTGTTTTATGATCCGATCGTAGGAAAACTGATAACATGGGGTGATAGCCGAACTCAAGCCATAGAAAGAATGAGACGCGCGTTGTCGGAATATCTTGTGAAAGGCATAAAAACCACTATATCGTTTCATCGCAAAATACTCAATGATCAATCGTTTATTGACGGCAGCATTTCTACGGAATTTGTTGAAAATCTGCTGAAAACAGAAACTGAACCGGATGAACGGCTTTCTGAAGTTGCCGTTATTGCAGCTGCCATACTATCGGAAATTAATAAATCTTATGTTGTAACCGGCGATAATAACAACAGAAAAACAGGCAGCTCCAACTGGAAAAACTTTGGAATGAGAATGGGACTATGTCGGCAATGTCTATAGTCAAAACAATAAGAAGGGCAACTCTATCATAATCCATGGAGTATCATTTTGAACTGCAATTTGCGTCTTATCGGCGGACTCGGGCTCTCAATTTGAAACACTCTGAATTGTATAGATATGCTCATAAGTAATTTCATTTGAGGTATTCATGTATTATGTAGGTCTAAAAGAGGAAAAAGAAAATAAAATAGAGATCAGCGGCAGACGCGGTTCAATATTTGATGTCAAAATAGATGAAAAGCTGCGGCAGGTTGATTTCGTAAAGGCTGAAAATTCATATTCACTTATCATAGAGGGCAAGTCGTACGAAATTGATTACGAGAAATCCAAAAACGGGTACAATATCTGGATGGGCGGCAGCTATTTTCAGGTATCGGTTTTGAGTGAAGCTCAAAAACGCATACAACTGTCTAAAAAAGGGAAAAAATCAGGTGGCCCTCAAACAATAGAAACAGAGATGCCCGGGAAAATTGTTTTAGTGAAAAAGATCAAGGGTGAAACCGTAAAAAAAGGTGAAACAGTAGTAGTGCTTGAAGCAATGAAAATGCAGAATGAAATTTTGAGTCCCAAAGATGGAACTATTGAAGAGATGTATGTAAAAGACGCTCAAATGGTAGAAGCATCCGACAAACTTTTCAAGATCAAATAGATTCGCATGAAAACAAAGCAAAATTGGGAAAAAGAATTTGTTGAACCTGTTTTAAAAAAAGTAGGTGAAAGAAGAGATAGATTTTCTACAACGTCGGATATTGAAGTTGAACGGCTCTATACGCCCTCATCAATTAGCAAAGATTATTTAGAAAATCTCGGTTTTCCGGGAACTTTTCCTTTTACAAGAGGAATTTATCCAACCGGTTACAGGTCAAGATTCTGGACAATGCGTCAATATGCCGGATTTGGTGATGCGGAAAGTTCGAATAAACGATATCGATATCTGCTCTCTCAGGGACAAACCGGACTTTCAATAGCATTTGATCTCCCGACACAGATCGGATATGATTCGGACGATTCTCATTCGGAAGGAGAAGTAGGTAAAGTAGGAGTAGCGATAGATTCTCTGAACGATATGGAAATCCTTTTTGATAGTATTGATCTGGAAAAGGTAAGTACATCAATGACTATCAATTCGACAGCGGCTATTCTTCTTGCAATGTATATTGCCTTAGCAAAAAAAAGAGGAAATGATCTGTCAAAAATATCGGGTACTATACAAAATGATATCCTAAAAGAATATATTGCTCGAGGAACATATATCTATCCGCCCTCCCCTTCTATGCGAATTATAAGAGATATATTTTCGTTCTGTTCGGAAAATGTACCGAAGTGGAACACAATAAGTGTAAGCGGATACCATATAAGAGAGGCCGGATCAACGGCAGCACAAGAGGTTGCATTCACGCTTGCCGATGGTATAAGCTATGTTGAAACGGCAATAAAGTCGGGACTTGATATTGATAAATTTGCGCCCAGGATATCGTTTTTCTTTGGCGCACACAATGATCTGTTTGAGGAAGCGGCAAAATTCAGAGCGGCAAGAAGACTTTGGGCAAAAATTACTAAAACACGTTTTGCTCCCAAAAATCCGAGATCCACGATGCTGAGATTTCATACTCAGACTTGCGGATCGACCCTCACGGCTCAGCAGCCGATCAACAATATCATCAGAGTTACCATTCAGGCACTTTCAGCTGTGCTCGGAGGCACACAATCGCTTCATACAAATTCGTTCGATGAAGCACTGGCTCTTCCTACTGAAGATTCCGCAAGAACAGCTTTGAGAACCCAGCAGGTTATAGCTTACGAGAGCAAAATTGCCGATACATTGGATCCGCTTGCAGGCTCTTATTATGTTGAATCACTTACAGATCAGATGGAAAAAAAGGCATCTGATTATATTGATAAAATAGATACTATGGGGGGCATGGTCAAAGCGATTGAAAACGGGTTTCCTCAACGAGAAATACAAAATGCAAGCTACGAATATCAGAAGAAAATTGAATCTCTTGATGAAATTATTGTAGGAGTGAATAAATTCAAAATAAATGAAAAAAAACCGACGGGACTACTGAAAATTGATGAAAGTCTGGCAAAAAAACAGATAGAAAAATTGGATAATCTCAGAAAGACTCGCGATAACCGAAAGATTGAACATGATATTAAAATGATAAAAGAAGCTGCAAAAGATGAAACCAAAAATCTGATGCCGCCAATTATCGAAGCAGTGTCGGATTATATGACAATTGGCGAAATCTCAAATACGCTTCGCGATATTTTTGGAGAGTATCAGGAGCAGGTGGTAATTTGATAGATCATATCGGTATAGCAGTTAAATCCTTAGAGAGTGCAGTAAAAAAATGGGAAACAATATTGGGTATCAAAGCAGACATAATAAGCGAGGTTGAAAGCCAAGCCGTTAAAATCGCTTTTTTTGGAACAAAAAATGGGAAAATTGAGCTTTTAGAACCTACAAGAAATGATAGTACTGTAAGAAAATTTTTAGACAAGAAGGGAGAAGGCGTTCATCATATTGCAATCAAAACAAAAGATCTCAACTCTTTAATAGACAAACTGCGAAAAGACGGTCAGGAGATTGCAAAGCCGTTTATAGGCGCAGAAGGAGCACGCGTTACATTTATTCATCCGAAACATTCCAATGGCGTGCTTATTGAGCTTGTGGAGACAAAATGAGAAAATTAAGAATTATAGTAGCAAAGGCGGGTCTGGACGGACATGACAGGGGCGCAAAAGTCGTAAGCAGAGCATTGAGAGATGCCGGCTTTGAGGTAATTTATACCGGACTCAGGCAATCCCCCGAACAAATAGTCTCCACTGCAATAGATGAAGGAGCAGATTTCATAGGAATATCTATTCTTTCAGGTGCCCACATGATTGTAGCGGAAAAAATAATCAGGATTCTAAAAAAACGCAACGCCGCTGATATTCCGGTATTTATGGGTGGAATAATACCGGATTCGGATATCCCCGATTTAAAAAAGATTGGAATAAAGGCCGTGTTCGGTCCGGGAACTCCAACATCAAAAACAATAGATTATCTAAAAAACTATCACGAAAATGACAACGGTTGAAAACAGCAGAAGACAACTTGCCCAACTCATACGAAAAATTGAAGAAGGTGAAGAGTTTTCTTACTACACAAAAAGAATTCTTTCTAAGACAATTGGAATAACCGGTTCGGGTGGGGTTGGAAAATCAACTTTAATCGCCAGACTTATACAGCATTATCGTGAAAAAGGTAAAAAGGTTGCTGTTGTTGCAACAGATCCGTCATCGCCATTTTCAGGCGGGGCGCTCCTTGGCGACAGAATAAGGATGCAGCGCTTTGCCACAGATCCCAATGTGTTCATAAAGAGTGTAGCATCAAGAGGAAAACAGGGAGGAATCGCTCTTTCAACCGGAGCAATTGCTTCAGCACTGTCGGAATCGGAATATGATCCGATAATTATAGAAACTCTCGGAATAGGCCAGGATGAAATTGATGTATCGAAATTGGTAGATACATCAATAGTTATGTTTTCTCCGAGAACAGGTGACCAGATACAGGCGATGAAGGCCGGCATTATGGAAATTGGGGATATTTTTGTTGTAAATAAGTCGGATATGCCTGCCGCTGATGCTATGGCAGCTCAACTAACAAAGGAGATATCCGAATCGGGAAGAAGAATAGAGATTATAAAAACTGTCGCCACGACAGGCGAAGGCATAGACAAACTTTTAGAAGCAATAGAAGAACATCAAAAACTTATTGATGCGATAGGCAAGAAAAAAGAAAGTGCGGTTTATCAAATTGAATCAATATTAAGAGACAAAATATATTGCTATATAAAAGAATCTTTGCAGAAAAAAAATTACTGGGACAAAGCAATCAAAGATATTATAAACGGTGAGAGT
>CAZPBP010000020.1:11807-12551 GCA_964584845.1 uncultured Hippea sp. | reverse complement strand
CTGCTTTAGGTCATGACATTGAAAGAGCTATTGAAGAACGGAAAGTAAGATATAAGAATTACAAGAGCTATGATGAGTTTAAAAAAGCTCATGCTTTAAATAGTGCCAAGATATTAAAAGAAATAATGACAGTGTGTAATGTAAGAAAAGAATTAGTCGATGATGTCTTTTTTCTTGTAAGCCGCCATGAAATAGGAGGCGACAAAAGAGTCAATATTTTAAAAGATGCCGACAGCATCTCTTTTTTTCATGTAAACCTGCCCTATTACTTTGTCCGGAATGGCGTAGAAGAGACGAAAAAGAGGTGTTCATGGGGATACAAGAAGCTACCTGGGAACCTGCAAGAACTTACGGTTAAATTTAACTATAAAAATAAAAAACTTGGGCAATTTGTAAAGGCCTGGATTGCAGGTAGCTAACCTAAAAAATCAACGGAAAGTAACTGTAACTAACATTGCATATAGCTTATGGCTGGTAAAGTTGTGCTATAAAACCTGCCACTGCTCATACACTTGATCGATATGTTAGGCGAAATATTTTTTGAAAAAGTTTATAATATTGGATATTTTTTATTTTCTTAGAACAAATATGGACATAAGTTTTTTTAATCAAAGGAATTGTCATTGGATTTTCTACAGCAGCACCTATTGGTCATATTGAAACGGAACTTCCGCAAAAAAAGTAACAAAAAAGCCTGTATCCATAAGGGAATACAGGCTTTTTTGTTACTTTTTTTGCGGAAGT
>CAZPBP010000020.1:0-11797 GCA_964584845.1 uncultured Hippea sp. | reverse complement strand
TATCCCCTTATGGATACAGGCTTTTTTAATTGTCCTTTTTACGGAAGTTCCGCTGCATTCAACATCTGCTATCTACGTTATGTATCATCAACCGTTTTTATCACATACTTGAATAGTCCGGTTAAATAAAATGATCCGGTTATCAGAATAATTTCATCAGAATCGTATTTTGATTTTAAAAGTTCACTCAATCCGGCTATGTCAATGATTCTTGAATACTTAAAGATTCCTTTTGCCGCCTTTAGAAGATTTACTGCTTTTTCAGCTCGTTCAAACGGCAATTCCACAATCAAAAGTGAGTCGGACAAAGTCGATAACAGACAAAGATTACTTTGATAATCTTTGTCTTTCATAGATGAATAGATAATCGTTATTTTCTTTTTAATCTTTTTGAAAAATCTACAGACACCCTCTATTGCGTCCCGATTATGTCCTCCATCAAAAATAATTGTCAGATTGTTTGCTTTTTGTATTTCCAGTCTTGATGGAATTCTCAAGAATCCGACAGTTCTTCTTATGATATCATTCGGCAAATCATACAGTAGTCTTACCGATTCGATAGCTGTGATGATATTTATAGGTTGACACTCACCTAAAAGATTAGTTTTTATAAGCATATCTTTGTATAAAAAACTTGTCCCGGACAGATTGCTTTCTAATATTTTTATTAATTTTCTATTGATATATTTAACTACCGGCAAAGTTCTTTTTTCTGCATAGGTCGTTAGTTTTCGGTAAACATCCGGTCTTTGCGGAGCAATAATGAGTTTTGAGCCCTCTGATACGGCCGCAATCTTTTCTTCAGCAATTTTTACCGCCGTTTTTCCGAGATAATCAGTGTGATCTATACCAATTGATGTAACAACCAAAACATTTTGTCCAAGTGCGCTTGAGGCATCCCATCTCCCGCCCATTCCGGCTTCAAGTATAATCAGATCAACATTATTAATCTTAAACCAATACAATGCAGCAGCAGTTAAAAGTTCGAAATAGCTCAGGACGATTCCGGTAGAGATTTCAGCGTCGTTAACAACCGATATAATTTCGTTTAATTGATCTGCTTTTATCTGCCTGTTATTTATCAGAATACGTTCGGTGGGTGATATTTCGTGAGGTGACATAAATGCTCCTACACTGTAGCCCAGATTACCAAGCAGACCGGATATGATGTATGTAGTAGAGCCTTTACCGTTTGTTCCGACAATCTGGAAAATCGGTTTATCTTTTTTGATGTTCATAGACGAAAGAATTGTTTTTATCCTCGATAAACCAGGTTTTATGTTAAAAAATCCCCTGTTTAAATAGTCGGGGTTTATAAGCTTGAGCCAGTTTTCAGTTTTGCTCACACGGATAGCCAAATATCACAACGGCAACCGCAAACTCCTTCTCGTCGCTCAAAGAAACAACAAATCGATTCTCATCAAATTGGTCACCTATCGTTCCCAATAGATGTATGCGGGGAGTGCCGCCTGAGATCAGTTCTACCAGTTTAAAATCAAAGTTTTTTATCTTTCCAACCGATTTCAAAAATGCCTCTTTTGCTGCAAAACGCATAGCATAATGACCATAAGGATTTGCAAAGCTATCCGCATAAGCTATTTCATTTTTCGTAAAAATCCTGTTTTTGAAATGATCTTTAAATCTCGTTATCATATTTTCAATTCTCTGAATTTTGACAATATCGATTCCTACTCCTCTAATAAGCAGATTTGGACTATCTGTCATAGCCGTCTATCAACTGTTTCATCTGTCTGACAGCATTTTCCATACCGACAAAAACAGCCCTTGAAATTATACTGTGGCCAATATTAAGTTCCGATATCTTTTTTATCTTAACAACATCCCCTGTATTGAAATAGTTCAATCCATGACCTGCGTGAACTTCTATCCCCATATCGCAGGCAAGCTTGGTCATATCGGACAATTTTTTTAATTCATAATATCGCCCGGAATCGTTTGCATTGCTGTATGCTCCGGTATGAAGCTCTATTGCATCGGCAGATACTTCTTTAGATGCTCTTACTTGAGCGGATTCGGGATCAATAAACAGTGCCACTTCTATTCCTTTCTGTCTGAATCGCTTTATTACCTTCTCAAGCTTTTCTCTATTGGCACAAACATTCAGACCTCCCTCAGTTGTAAGCTCCTGTCGTTTTTCCGGCACGATTGTTACCTGATCGGGGCAAATCTTCTCCGCTATATCAATAATTTCATCATTTAGAGCCATTTCAAGATTTAATCTCGTTGAAACAACACTTTTCAGTATTACAAGATCACGTTCTTTAATATGACGTCTATCCTCTCTGAGATGTATCGTTATTCCATCTGCGCCGGCAATCTCACAATAAGGCACAGCCCAGGCCGGGTCAGGCTCGCTGCCTCCTCTTGCCTCTCTAATTGTTGCAATATGATCAATATTTATGCCTAAACGCATATCTCCTCCCGCTTAATTGCCGATATAAGATTTTTACAAATTTCGTCAATAAGCCGTCTTGAATCTCCCTCAATCATGATTCTTGCCTTATTTTCCGTGCCTGAATAACGAAAAATTATTCTGCCCGATTTGAGCATTCTTCTGGCATTATCCATTGCGGTTTCGAATTGCTTCATTTCCTTAATCGGCTTTTTTTCTTTAACATCTATAGAGACAATCTTTTGAGGAAATTTATGAAAATTTGATGTCAATTCCGACAATCTTTTGCCGGTTTTCAGCATTGTTGAAAAGAGAGCAAGTGCGGTAATTATGCCGTCTCCGGTTGGCAGCAACTCCGACAGTATTATATGTCCCGACTGCTCGCCTCCGAGATATGATCCCACCTGGCACATCTTAATTGCCACATTACGATCCCCAACATCGGTTCGTATCAACTCTATTCCAATTTTACGCAGACCTGTTTCAAGTCCGAGATTGCTCATTATTGTTGCCACTACGGTATTATTTTTTAATGTTCCATCCTTCTGCATCTGTTTTGCAAGAATCAGCATTACCATATCCCCATCAACAATATTCCCCTCTTCATCCGAAAAGATTGCTCTGTCTCCATCTCCGTCAAAGGCAATTCCTATATCTGCATTTTTCTCTATCACTTTCCCTGCAATATTTTCAGGATACAAAGCTCCGCAATCTTTATTGATATTTATTCCGTCGGGAGAAATTTCATATGCACTTACTTCAGCTCCCAATTCACCGAATATTGTCGGGGCTATCTGATATGATGCACCGTTTGCGCAATCAATCGCTATTTTTAATCCGCTTAAAGAGAGTGCTTGCGGAAATGTTGACTTGGCAAACACTATATATCTTCCATTAGCGTCTTTTATGCGGTACGCCTTTCCGATATTAGCTCCATAAGCCCTTATATTGTCTATCTTTTTCTGAAGTATCAGTTCTTCGAGTTTTTCCTCAGCCTCATAGGGAAATTTGGTTCCATGCGAGGAGAACAGCTTTAATCCATTGTCCTCATAGGGGTTATGCGATGCAGAAATCACTATTGCGGCGTCTGCTCTCATTGATTGAACAAGAAACGCCATAGCAGGGGTCGGCATAGGTCCTACAAGTAAAGCTTTGGCTCCTATAGAAGTTATGCCGCCCACCAATGAATGCTCCAGCATATAACCGGAAAGCCTGGTGTCTTTTCCGATAATTATCCGACATCCGCCGATAATGCCTTTTTTGCGATTACAGTAGTAAGCCAGCGCTCTTCCAAGTCTGAAAGCTATCTCCGGAGTCATTGGGTAGCTGTTTGCTTTTCCTCTTATTCCGTCTGTTCCGAACAGTTCTTTCATTTCTACCTCTCAGCTCGATTTTAAAGCCGATTTTATCAAGCCGATCTTTTTTATCCAGCCCTTTTTTATTTTTACATACAGTTCAAGAAATACCCTCGCCCCAACAATAGGTTCAATTGCACTTCTCGCGTTGATTCCAATCTTTTTTATAAGTTTGCCGCCTTTGCCGATTATTATAGGCTTCTGCGACTCTCTTAATACCCATATTGTTGCTCTTATGTAGTAGATACCGTTTTCTCTAATTTTTATTTCATCGATAATTACAGCTATTTGGTGAGGCAGCTCTTCTGAAACCAGTTCCATCACTTTTGCCCTTATGATATTGGCTATCAGTTCTCTTTCTGTTTCAAGGCTAAGCTGGTCCGGATCAAAAGTTGCTTCCGAATATGGAAGAAAATCAATTATGCTTTCCATAAGGTGATCTATATTGCCGTCTAAAAACGACATTTTAATAATCGGCACACCGTATTGTTCGAAGTGATCATCAATATCCTGATCGCTGCTGTTTACCAATATGATAATCGGTTTATGCTTGGATTTTGCGTAACTGATCAAACTGTCGGTATTGGAGTAATCTATACGAGGACTTGCAGTCATTAAAATGACATCTGCACGCTTTATTTCAGATTTTATTGAATTGGCAAGAAATTCTGAAAGTTTGTTGGTTTTGCTTGGTATTCCAGCGGTGTCAGAAATTACCATTTGGTAGTTTTTGCCGGTTACTATTCCCCTTATAGGCATCCATGTTGTTTCAGGCTTTGAAGTAACAGGCGAAAGTTCAACACCCACAAGCCTGTTAAATAGCGTTGACTTTCCGACATTTGTAGCTCCAACCAACGCTATATAACCTGCCTTATATTTCATTTCTTATGAGATCGAGCAGCAGACCGGCTGCATTTTCCTCGGCTGTTTTAATATTTTCTCCCGATGCTTCACTTGACATATCTCTAATTTTTGCTCTAACAGTATAGATCGGCTTATGCTCAGGCCCCTCCACACTGATAATTTTATACTCCGGAACAGTCTTCCATAATTTTTGCGACAACTCCTGAAGTTTCGTTTTAGGATCCTTTAACGAGGCTATCGTAGCTGCCAGCGGACTAAAAATATTATGCAATATTTTCTCCGTTTTATCAAAACCTGCTGCAAGATAGATTGCTCCCACTACCGCCTCAAAACAGTCCGCAACGATCGATTTTTTTTGCCTGCCGTCGGTTTTTATTTCAGATTTACCAAGTTTTATAAGATCAGGCAATCCTATTCTGCCTGCCGCTTTATACAAACCGTTTTCATCAACTAATCTGGACCTCATCATAGACATTCTTCCCTCATCAAAATCTTTAAATTTTTTAAAAATCAGATTGCTTATTGCCAGCTCCAAAACGGCATCACCTAAAAATTCAAGTCTCTGATTATTTTTGCATTTATGTTCTTTTGCGTAAGATTTGTGGGTTAGCGCCTGATCAAGCATCAAGTCGTTCTTTACAATCGAAGAAAGCTTGAAATGCAGATCCCCACTCCCTTTATTAAACATTATATCAACCTATCTTTTCTGGCGCTTTTTTCTCTTTGTTTTTTTTGTTTTTGTCGTTTTCGTAGTTTGTTTCTGTTTTTCTTCAATATCACTATCAACTACAATCTTTAATCCAAACAAGTAGCCCACTGTATTACTGTCGATTTTAAAAATAAGATCCTGAAACAGTTCATAAGATTCTTTTTTGTATTCAACAAGAGGATCTCGCTGGCCGTATCCTCTCAAACCTACGGCATCTCTCAATCCATCCATCTGATACAGATGATCTTTCCATAATGCATCAAGAGTGTTTATCATAATCGCTCTCTCAAGTTCTCTAGCCTGCTCTTCCCCTATCAGTTCCTCTTTCTGATTATATTGTTCTTTTACAAAATCATAAAGAAGATTTAATAACAGTTCCGTATCAGGTTGATTTCTTATTTCATCATCATCTAACGGTATTTCGAGATGAAACTGTCTTCGGAACTCTCTTCTTAATCCACCGATATCTCTGTCGTCAAAGGAACCTTCTTCGGGAAAAAACCGCTCTATCAATCTGCTTAAAAGCACTTTTGCAGCCTCAAACAGATGATTTTTCAGATCAGTTCCCTCAAATATCATTTTTCTTCTGCTATATATGGCTTCACGCTGAATATTCATTACATCATCGTATTCCAAAAGATGTTTACGCTGATTAAAGTGAAAAAGTTCGACCTTTTTCTGGGCATTTTCAACCGCTCTTGTAACCATTTTGCTCTCTATCGGTTCGCCATATTTTGTTCCGAGTTTATCCATTATAAGTTTTATTCGATCCGATCCGAAAATTCTCAAAAGATTATCGTCTAAAGAGAGAAAAAATCGGCTTTTGCCCGGATCACCCTGCCTCCCGGAACGTCCTCTCAGCTGATTGTCGACTCTGCGTGATTCCTGGCGTTCGGTGCCGATAATATACAGTCCTCCCGCCTTTTTGGCGTCTTTGTCAAGTTTTATATCAACTCCGCGTCCCGCCATACTTGTTGCGATAGTAATCACTCCTTTTCTACCTGCATTCTCTATAATTTTAGCTTCCTGTTCATGATGTTTTGCATTAAGAACTACATGCGGCAGTCGTCTGCTCTTAAGCATACTGTGAAAAATCTCTGAATTTTCTACAGATGTAGTACCGATTAATGTTGGTTGCCCCGCTTTATGGGCAGCGGCAATTTCATTTACAACCGCTTCGTTTCGCTCCTTTCCTGTTTTGAAAATTAAATCATTTTTGTCATCTCTTATGAGTTTTTTATTGGTAGGAATCACTACAACATCAAGATCATAGATCTCTTTAAATTCGCCGGCTTCAGTATCTGCAGTTCCGGTCATACCTGAAAGTTTTTTATACATTCTGAAATAATTCTGAAGAGTAACCGTAGCATAAGTTTGAGACTCCTTCTGAATTTTTACATGCTCTTTTGCTTCAAGAGCCTGATGCAATCCATCGGAATACCTTCTTCCCTGCAGCGCTCTTCCGGTAAACTCGTCAACAATAAGAATTTGCCCGTCTTTAATAAGATAATCGACCTCATTCTTGAAAAGTGTGTTTGCCCTTAAGGCATTATCGACAGCGTGCACCCATTTAATATTTTCAGAATCATAAAGATTAGACAGCTTAAGAAATCGCTCTATCTTTTCCACGCCGCTTTCTTTAAGGGTAGATTGCTTGTTTTTTTCATCTATCTCATAGTCATCTTTGGACAATTTTTTAATTGCCGCATCAGATTGATAGTAAATTTCCGTAGAATCTTCAGTAGGTCCGGAAATGATCAAAGGAGTTCTGGCCTCATCGATAAGTACGGAATCCACTTCATCTACAACTGCAAAATAGAATCCCCTCTGAACGTAATCGTCGATATCAAAAGACATATTATCCCGCAGATAATCAAATCCGAATTCATTGTTTGTGCCGTAAGTTATATCCGCACTGTAGGCATCTTTTCTTGACGATCTGACAAGCTCAAGTTCATTAATATTATTCGATTTCGGTTTAATCAGATAGCTTGCAGTATCAGATTGTATAATTCCCACAGAAAAACTCAGACTAAGATAAACCGGAGCCATCCATAATGCATCCCTTTTGGCAAGATAATCATTCACCGTTACAAGATGGGCACCTTTGCCTGTCATAGCATTGAGAATCAGCGGAAGTGCTGCAGCCAGGGTTTTTCCCTCTCCGGTCTTCATCTCTGCAATTTTACCATTAGCCAACACTATAGCGCCCACAATCTGAACATCAAAAGGTCTCATTCCCAATGCTCTTTCGGCTATCTCTCTGACAATGGCAAACACCTCAGGCATTATTTTGCTGAATTTTTCCTCTCGGGCAAGCGGTTTAAGCTCACTTATACGCTCTGTAAGCTCAATGTTTGTTCTGTCTTTTATATTTTTTCCAAAATTGTTAACCAATTCAACGGTTTTGGACAACTCCTTCATTACTCTTTCATTTTTAGTTCCGAAGATCTTTTTCGCAATAGAACTTAACACAAACTCACCTCTTAGTTTTAAAATTCATCAACGAATCTAATGATAGGGATAATAGCATAGTTTGCAAAATTTTAGAATAACGCTTTACTATGAATTTTTTTCCCAAAATGTAAAAGCGCCTTTTGGGTAATTATTCTTCCTTTGGGAGTTCTCACTAAAAAATTGTTCTGCATAAGAAACGGCTCAATCACATCAGCCAATGTATCCTTATCCTCTCCTAAAGTCGCCGCCAATGTTTCGATTCCAACCGGCCCTCCATTAAAACGGTCTATAATCGCCAGAAGCAATCTTTTGTCCATTTCATCAAATCCGGCATCATCAATTCCCTGCATTTTGAGAGATAGCTTGGCAATCTCTCTCGTTATGCCTTTTTTGCCTTTGACCTGAGCAAAATCCCGAACTCGCCTCAAAAGTCTATTTGCTATTCTCGGGGTACCTCTGGAACGCCTTGCAATTTCAATTGCTCCCGTCTCATTGATATCAACATTGAGAATTTTTGAGGATCTTTTTATTATCTTTCTGAGATCATCTGAAGAATAAAAATTCAGCATATGAATTAAACCGAAACGATCTCTCAGCGGGGATGTAAGCAGGCCCAATCTTGTCGTTGCCCCCGCCAGAGTAAAAGGCGCAATACTGAGTTTTATTGTCTTTGCTCCTGCACCTTGACCTATCACAATATCAATATTAAAATCCTCCATTGCCTGATAAAGAATTTCTTCAACCTGGGGTTTCAGGCGATGTATCTCATCAATAAAAAGAATATCCTTGTTCTTTAAATTTGTAAGAATTGCCGCTAAATCCGACTGCCTTTCAAGCGCGGGTCCGCTTGTACCAATAATGGTTGTATTCATCTCCTTGCTTAAAAGATAAGCAAGTGTCGTTTTTCCTAATCCCGGAGGACCATAAAAAAGACAATGGTCCAGTTGCTCATTCCTTTCTCTCGCAGCCTTTATAAAAAGCGATAGATTTGCTTTAAGCTTTTCCTGTCCTATAAAATCCGATAAACATTCAGGCCTTAATCTTCCCTCGCCTCTGTCTTCAACAGCTTTTTTACTTGTTAGCTTCTTCTGCAACACTGAGCTTTTTCGATCTGATGAATCTATCTATCGCCTGGGCTGCATTTTTACCTGCTCCAACTGCCTCAATAACCGTAGCGGCTCCAGTAACAATATCACCTCCGGCAAAAATACCCTCTCTTGTAGTCTGACCTGTCTCAAGACTGGCTACAAAATAACCTTTTTTATCTGTCTTAACGCCTGTTGCACTCTTTGCAACAATAGGATTAGCTCGCTGACCAATCGCCACAATGACGGTATCCACCTCTATTTCCATAGTTTTGCCTTCATCGGGAACAGGTCTTGCACGTCCGGAACTGTCAGGTTCTCCCAATTTCATCAATTGGCATATTATGGAGGCTACTTTTCCATTTTTACCATTAATTTTAACCGGACTGGCAAGAAAATGGAACTTTACGCCTTCTTCTTCTGCGTGCATAATCTCCTCGTCTCTTGCAGGAGCCTCATTTTTGGTTCTTCGGTAAACTATAGTTGCTTCACCGGCACCCAGTCTTAATGCAGTCCTTACTGCATCCATCGCAACATTACCGGCTCCAAATACAACAACCTTTCTACCAAAATTTACCGGAGTATCAAAATCGGGAAAATTTCTTGCACCCATAAGATTAACTCTCACAAGAAATTCACTGGCTGAATAAACTCCGTTCAGATTTTCTCCCGGTATACCCAACATCCTTGGTCCTCCGGCACCATTGCCGATAAATACCGCATCATATTCCAGTGCCAATTCATCAACGGTTATGCTGTTGCCGACAATCACATTGGTAACAAATTTGACACCGGTCTCTCTAATCGCATCTATTTCACTGTCCAAAATATCCTTCGGTAATCTAAAATCGGGAATTCCATACCTCAAAACACCGCCGACTTTATGAAGTGCTTCGAAAACCGTGACATCGTAGCATGCTTTCGAAAGATCGGCGGCGCACGCTATACCTGCAGGTCCGGCTCCTACAATAGCAACTTTTCCTCTGATTTCTCCTTCAGTCGGACAAACCGGAAGTTTATGCCCGACATTATCTCTGTTCCAGTCCGCAACAAACCTTTCCAGCCTGCCTATTGCAATCGGTCTTTTTTGTTTTTCCAGAACACATGTGTTCTCGCACTGAGTTTCCTGAGGACAAACTCTTCCGCACACCGCAGGAAGCGCATTGGTTATTTTCAGTTCATCTAATGCCTTTTTAAAATCCTCAGCTACAATCGCTTCTATAAAATGAGGAATGCGAACCTGAGCAGGGCATCCGTCCATACAGGTAGTCACCTTGCACTGAAGACACCTCTGCGCTTCACTGATTGCATCTTCTATGGTATATCCGGTTGGAACTTCTTCGAAAGTCTTTCCTCTTTTTTCCGGATCCAGAGTGGGCATCTCATGGCGTTTTATTTTTAAACGTTCTTTGATTGGCAGCATATCAGCCATCTTATCCCTCCAATTCCATATAATGTTTTAAGGCAACTTCTTCCTTCTCTTGATATTGAGTCAATCTGCCCATAAAACCGTCATAATCAACCGCATAGCCGTCAAATTCCGGACCATCCACGCACGCCAGTCTATTCTCTCCATTTACATATACTCTGCAAACTCCGCACATTCCGGTGGCATCAACCATAATAGGATTAAGACTGACTGTCAAAGGAACATTGGATGGTTTAGCTGTCAACGCTACAAATTTCATCATAATTGCGGGACCTATTGCCCAAATATGAGATGGTTTCTCGTTTCTTTCAAGAACCTCCTTGAGCAAATCCGTTACAAATCCCTTTCTGCCGCAACTTCCATCATCTGTTGAGATCAGAAGTTCGTCGGAAATCTCCCTCATCTGATCAGTCATAACAAGAAGTGCTTCCGAGCGCGAACCCATTATAGAAATTACCTTATTACCCATCTCTTTTGCCTTCTTTGCAATGGGATATATCGGACCAACACCGATTCCTCCTGCAACAAAAACCGCCGGTCCATCAAACTTTTGCAGCACGGATGGATTACCAAGAGGGCCTACAACCGCATATAGGCTGTCACCTTCATTCATCCTCGACAACTCAAGCGTGCTTTTGCCGACAATCTGAAACAACAATTCTATGCTATCTCCGTCAACATCAACAATGGTCATCGGAATCCTTTCTCCCTTGCAGCTGTTTATCGTTACAAGAAATTGTCCCGGGCCGGCAGATCTTGCCACCCATGGAGCGTCAATCCAACATGTAAAAACTTTTTCAGACCACTGTTTTTTCTTCTTTATAACATACATAAACTCACCTCTTACTATTTTAGTAATCTTTTAATTATTAAAAATTATGTAAAATCTTATTTTTTAGAATTATCTCTAAAATTAAATTTCAGTTTTCCAAGAATCGATGAAATTGTAACAATTCCGCTCGATTCTTTTGTATCAAACTTTACAATATATCTTTTATTCCAATCATTTATACCGAAAAGATAGCTCCAGTCCGACGGCCCTGTTTCCTTTATTTTCGAAGCATACAATTTTCCGCCTTTTACACTAAAGCTGATCAGCCATTTCGACCCTTTCCCCAAGCTTTTAAATGCATCTTTCGTACTATAAAATTTTATTAAAAATGTTGTTTCGTTTAGATACGCATAAAGCTTATTTTTCTTTTTTTGAAACATTTCATAAGAAGGCTGCTTTTCCTGCTTATAAAAATTAAGATATGCATCGATAAATTTTTTATCCAGCAGCATTGCAGAACCTATTGCAGTTGTTTTAAAGTCATTATAAAGCCTTGCGGTTTTTGTCTTCTGCTCAATCTGCTTCTTAAAAACTGTGCTGTTTCCCATATATTTCTTTACAGTCGAACATCCGGACAACAAAAGCGACACTGCAAACAATAATGCAAAAAAAACTTTTATTCTGCTTCTCATTTTACCAAAAGCTCCTTGGTT
>CAZPBP010000019.1:3106-12589 GCA_964584845.1 uncultured Hippea sp. | reverse complement strand
ATGTTTTGCAGCTGCATTCCTTGAAGGGGTTGCCGAAGTCCCCGCATTTGCATGGATTGGATGCAGCGACAAGCATAAAATTTGCAGGATATGTAACATTTGAATGTGCCCTGCTTATATTTACATAACTGTTTTCTATCGGCTGCCGCAAGACCTCAAGCGTTGAGCGTTTGAATTCCGCCAATTCATCCAAAAACAGGACGCCTCTATCGGCAAGGCTGATTTCACCCGGTCTTGGAATAGTTCCGCCGCCGACAAGAGCAACATCGGAAATTGTGTGATGTGGAGCCCTGAACGGTCTAATCGTTATATAATTGTTGTCCGGCAGCATTCCGCTTACGCTGTAGATTGTTGTTGTTTCAATAATCTCATCTTTACCCATTGGAGGCATAATTGTCGGAATTCTTGATGCTATCATAGTTTTTCCGGATCCGGGCGGTCCTATCATCAATATATTATGATAGCCTGCAGCTGCAATCATGGCAGCTCTTTTGGCAAGAGGCTGGCCTTTAACATCCGCAAAATCAATATCGAATATACCCGGTTTGTTATAAACGGCGCCCGGACTGAATTTCTCTATTCCGTCAAAGTTTGTAATCTCCGATAGATGTTTGATTGCCAAAATATCTATTCCGTCAACTAAACCGGCTTCTAATCGGTTTTCATAGGGAATTATTACACCTTTTCCAAGCTTCTTTGCCAAAATTGCCATAGGAAGTATGCCGTTGCATCTTCTGAGTTTGCCTGAAAGTGAAAGCTCTCCTGCGATAAAATAATTTTCCAACTTATCAAATTTTGTTCTGAGAGAAGATGAAAGGACGCCGATTGCGATAGCAAGATCATATATCGCACCTTCTTTTTTTAGATCGGCAGGGGAAAGATTGACTGTTATTCGTTTCGGCGGAATCCTGTAGCCGATACTTTTTATTGCACTGATTACCCTTTCTCTTGATTCTTTTACGGCATTATCGGGAAGACCGACTATATTAAATGCCGGAAGGCCGCTTGAGCTATCGGTCTCTACAATGACTTGTCTTGCGGCTATTCCCGATATGACGATACTTAAAACGGTTGAAACCATCTATTTTGATGTTTTGATAGTAATCTCTTTACTGTTTTTGCTGAATTGTCCGGCCTCATCCACAGATTGAATCCAGTATGTATAGCTTGTATTACTTTTGACATTGTTATCAACGAATGTGGTTCCGTCCGATTTGCCGGCTTCCTGAGTAACGATAAGCCAGTAGCGTTTCCAGATGACATATCCGGTTACATCTTTAGTTTCACTTTTTTTCCATGAAATCATAATGTTTCCGTTAGACATCTCATCTATGCTCAGTTGCGTTGGAGCGAGAGGAAGCGGCTCCGTAACCGTTTCCGCAACTACGGAATATTCACTTTTTATATTATCATTATCAATTGCACGTATTCTATATCGGTAAGTTGTTCCGGCATCAAGGTTCTTATCTACAAAACGAGTTGTATGCCCGCCTACGATAGCTATGCGATAAAAACTTTCTCCCGGTTTCGAGCGCTCTATATAATAGTTTTTTATATCGTTGTTTGGGCTTGGCTGCCAGATTATTACACTTCTTTTCGGCATATTTGAGATTGCTTTAACTACCGGCGGCGGCAAAGGGGGAAATTTTGTAATTCCTATGGCTGCCTTCGACAAAGTACCGGTAGCCCCAACCCGATTGAATGAGCTGATTCGGTAGAAATATTTTGTTCCGTTTTTCAGTCTTCTATCTACATATAGCGAGTTTAGTCGTCCGCTAATCCTTGCGATCATAGTAAACTGTGTGTTTATGGCTCTTGAGCGATAAAGTTTATATCCAATTACCGATGGATCATTGGACGGCATCCATGTAATAACAATCTTTCGCGCTTTTCCCTTTGATGCTGCAGGATTTATCGGAGGTTGGGGAGCTCCGATTGTGGTTACCTTGATCACCCTTGAGAGCTTTCCCAGATTATCAGACGAATCCAATGCCGCTACTCTGTAAAAATAGCTCATATTATCTCCGAGATGGCCGAGAAGTCCGCCTTTATCCAGATATCTTGTTATATTTTTATCTGTTTTTCCTGTAGATACGAAATTGCATTTTGCACAACTGCCCCTGAAAATTTCATATCCGCCGGCATTAGGAACGGAACGCCAGTTTATCAGCACCGATCGTTCTCCGGCTATGGCATTTTCTATGATTGGTGCCGAAAGATTTGCAGTTGGAGTTATGTAGCTGTTTCTGTTTACATTAAGCTGAGCGCATCCGCTAACAATTAAAATTAGCAGGAAAGCGAAAATAATCTTTTTCATCTCTTCCTCCTTAAACTATTTAAAACAGATAACATATCATCGGGAAGGTTTGCGCATATCTTCAACATTTTACCCGTATCCGGATGCATAAATTTTAAAGATGCAGAGTGAAGCGCCTGCCTTTCAATCAATTTGCTCCTTTTCCCGTATAGTTTATCAGATAATATGGGAAAACCAAGTGCGCGTGATGCTACTCTTATCTGATGAGTTCTGCCTGTTTCAAGGCGATATCTCATTATAGCATAATTGCCGAGCGATTCTATCATTTTGTAGTATGTCACGGATAACTTGGACGAAGCTGTTTTGTTTTCTATCATTTTAAAGCGTATTCGGTTGGCCGGATCACGAGCAATATAACCGGTTATTTCTCCGGATGCCTCCTTCGAGATTCCATCTGTTATGCCGATATAGAGTCTTTCAAACAGATGATTTGATATCATATAGCGCAGTTTATAATAACTTGCTTCGGTTTTTGCGAGCATCATTACACCGGATGTTTCTTTGTCGAGTCTTTGAACAACCCCCGGTCTTACCGGTAAACCAATTGGTGCAAGGGAAATACCCATCCAGATAAGTCTGCCTACTATTGTATCGCTGCTGTCTCCAGCTCCGGGATGTACCGATACACCTGAGGGTTTATCGATTACAATCAAAGATATGTCCTCATACAAAATCTTTACGGTTTTATGAGATATTATCAGATCCGGTTCTCTGTTCGGAACATATACCTCAATTATTTCGTTTAATAACGGCATATATGCTTTGTCTTTCTTTTTTCCCGATACCAGAACCCACCCGTTTTTTATCCAATGCTGAACCTGATTTCTCGGTTTTCCGAATCTATCCTGCAGGATTTTGTCAAGTCTCTCATGCATAGATGTTTTAAAGGATACTTCAATCTGCATACTATTAAATTGGTCTTATTTGACGGTTATTTCGTGATTTCAGTGCCGATTCCGCTTTTTGTAAACAGTTCTATTAAAAGTGAATGAGCGAGTCTTCCATCAATAATATGTACCTTTTTGACACCGCCGGTTATTGCTGAAACAGCTGAGGTAACCTTTGGAATCATGCCGTCTGCTATGATTTTTCTTCTTTTTAAAAGTGCGATATCTGCTATTTTTGCCTTAGGAATTAATCTGTTTCCCGAATCCATAAGTCCTTGAACATCGCTCAGATAGATGAGTTTTTCTGCGGCAAGTCCGGATGCTATCCAGGATGCTGCTTCATCGGCATTTACATTGTACAATTTTCCGTTAACAGAGATGCAAATAGGAGCTATTACAGGTATAAAGTCCGAAGAGAGCAACTTTTCCACAAGAGTGGTGTTTACCTTTTCAATTTCTCCGACCATGCCGAGATCTATTTCACTCTTTTTTTTATGCGCTATAATAGTTTTTCCATCTGCTCCGGTGAGTCCCACCGCATTTCCGCCTGAACTGTTTATCTTGCTTACAATCTCTTTATTGGCGGGTCCCGCCAACACCATAAGCGCGCTTTCGAATGCCTTTTTGTCCGTAACTCTGAGACCGTTGTGAAATAGAGGAGTCTGCCCAAGCTCGGTCTGAAGTTTTGACACCATTTTGCCGCCGCCGTGAATTACAACTGTTTTTATTCCTACGAGATTCAATAAAACGATGTCCTCACACAAATTTATAAGCTTGTTCTGTTCGATGCTTATAGATCCGCCAAGTTTTATAACAATTATTTTGTCGTGAAATTTTCTTAAATAGGGCATTGCTTCTATTAGAACCGCAGCTTTTGTTTTTGTTGTTAGAGTATGCATAAAGAAATTATACCCCTAAGGTTCTTTATGTCAAAGTCGAATTACGGTAGGTTGTTGGAAAAACTACTAAATTCTCATTCTTAATCTGTTTAGATTGTGTAATAACAGAGACCTTTGCTTGTCGCTGCTATTGCAGCCGAATATGAAGAAATTTATTGACAGGCAAGAGTGTTTAATGTAGACTGCTGTTAACTCACCTAAGGTAGGTTAATAGCTTTTTTTGAGAAGGAGAATTGATGTTATTTCCATTTTCTATTGTTGCAAAAGGGATTGCTATAGATCTTGGCACGGTTAACACATTGATAAGTATTGAAGACGAGGGTATTGTAATTGAAGAGCCGTCGGTGGTGTCGGTTCAAAATGATGGCCGCGGCGGCAAGAAGATACTCGCTGTAGGCGAAGAAGCCAAACAAATGATAGGCAAAACGCCCGCCAGTATACAGGCCATACGTCCTATGCGTGATGGAGTTATAGCTGATTTTGAAGCGACAGAGGGAATGCTGCGTTATTTCATAAAAAAGGCAAATCATCATCGTATCGCAATTATACGGCCGAGAATTGTAATTGCAGTTCCGCACAGCATAACGCCGGTGGAAAGAAAGGCTGTTCAGGATGCCGCTACATCCGCAGGCGGGAGATCAGTTCATCTTATCGAAGAACCGATGGCATCGGCAATCGGTATAGGACTTCCGGTTGAAGAGCCTGCCGGAAATATGATAGTTGATATAGGAGGCGGAACCACAGAAATTGCCGTAATAAGCTTAAGCGGTATCGTTACAGGAGAATCCATAAGAGTGGGCGGTGTTAGATTTGATGCGGCAATAATGCAGTATATAAAAGGGAAGTACGGGATACAGATTGGTGAGCGAACAGCTGAAAAGGTAAAAATTGAGATTGGATCAGTTGGTGATGATATAAAAGACAGCGATATTGATGTTAAAGGTCTAAATCTTGCTTCCGGAACTCCAAGCACGATCAAAGTAGCTAAAAAAGCTATAAGAAATGCCGTTATGCCTGCGATAGAAGAGATAATAACAGCTATATTAAGTGTGCTTGAGAAAACGCCTGCAGAACTTGCGGCTGATATTATAGATAGGGGAATATTCCTTACAGGCGGAGGATCGCTAATCAGTGGAATGGATGTTTTAATCAAAGAGAGAACCGGTCTTCCTGTGGTGCGGGGTGACGAGCCTTTGCATTCGGTTGTGAAGGGTGCTGCGGCAACACTGAAGCAGATGTCGCTTTTGAAAAATGTTTCATTTGTTTAGAAAGAAAAAAGACAAATATATTATACTGTTTATCATTTTTGTGCTGTCGACTATTTCTGTGGCCAAACATAAGGACAGCTTTATAAGAGCTTCTATGGATCCGTACAGTTATTTGGTGGAATCCTCGATCACAAAGCTTAAATTTTTTGCCGGAAGATTTTTTTCCGATATTTCGAAATCAGATGCCGTAATAAAACAAAAACATTTAAATGATATTGCATCCATAGAGGAATTAAAATGGCAGAACAGCATATATAGAAAACAGCTTGACAGCTTGAGCCGACTGTTTCCGGCAAAACTTAATTTCGGTTTTACTAAAAACAGATTTTTGGTATCACAGGTTATAGCAAGAGATATAAACTATAATGGAAGATTTTGGATTAATCTTGGTAGACCTGATAATGTAGTTGTGGGAACACCTATAATAACAGAAAATCTGGAATTGGTCGGTACGGTAAAAAAGGTATCCGACTCCAAAAGCAGCGTTTGGTCAATATTGACAAAGGATAATGTTATAGATGCAATTGATTCTGCAACAAACGGATGGGGAATATACTATGGCAAGGGAAAACCTACCGGATTATACACCTATTTTTCAGATAAACCTCTTTCTATCGGAGATATTATTAAAACAAGCGGTCTTGACGGTAAATACCCGAAAGATATTATAATAGGAAAAGTAACAAAAATTATAGAAACCGATCCATTGAAAACGGTTGCCGAAATAAAACCTGCGGCATTGCCGGGCGAATCACTATATCTCATTGCCATAACTAATAATAACAATAACAATAATAATGATATGGGCAAAAGCAGTTCTGCTATTCATAATCGGAACAGCAGCTAGCTCGGTTGTTGCAAATCTAAGCAGTTTTTCGACACAGATCTGTTCCGTGTCTCTTGCGCTGCTTGTGATTATTAAGGGATATAAAGGCTATGCGGATTTGCTGCTTTTTTCTTTCCTTATTGGTGTCATGGAGGATATTCTTGAAGGGGCTACGCTTGGGACCAATTTTCTTTTGTTTGTTGTTCCGGTAGTTGCAGCAGGTTTGGCCGTTAAATTTATCAAACAAAATATTTTGTTTGATTTTCTGATTTTTATCTTCCTGTCCGTTTCAATACCGGCGATAAAATCTGTCGGTTTAAATTTCTTTTCAATAGCTGAGCCGTCGATTATGAGCTTTTCAGGCTGGATGATCCACAATACACTACCAGTTATTATATTATATGTTATTCTTTATCTGTTTTATAAATGGGTATTGGAAAAATCGGATCGTGTCATCTAAATTCTATATTGGTGAAATACCGCATTTTAGGAAACATATTAAGATTCTAAAAATCGCGGTAACACTGATTTTACTTTTCATTGTTTTGAGGACAGCACAGATTCAGCTTTACAAAGGAAGGAATTTCGGAAATATTTTAAACAGTACAAACATATCAACATATTATACAAAGGCGGTAAGAGGAGAGATATTGGATAGAAACGGAGTTGTACTTGCAAAAGATTATCCGTCCTTTTCCTTATATATTCCGAATAGAAGAAAGTTTGAATACAAAAATATAGCGGTTTTATCTAATCTTACTGGAAAATCCGAAAAGCGTATAAGAAAAATACTTCGAATATCTACCAAGAATATTTTGATAAAAAGGGACTTGACAAGAGAACAGGTTATACAGCTTGAACTCAACAGAATCGACATAAAGGGTATTGATATTAAGGTTGAACCTCAAAGATTCTATCCTATGGGTAATCTGTATGCTCACCTGATAGGCTATGTATCTGAAGTTTCACGACAGAATAGAAAAAGCGGTTATTATCAGAAATATGATTATTCGGGCAAAACCGGCATAGAAAAAATGTTTGATAAAACTTTAAGAGGCAAAGACGGCATAAAGAAAGTTTCAGTAAACGGAATAGGTGAAATAATTAAAACTCTGGAAAACAAGCCTGCAAAAAACGGCAGCAATCTGATCTTATCGGTTGACAGCAGGCTTCAGAAGATAGTAGCGGAAAGCATGCGGGGCAAAAAGGGTGCTGTAGTTATTATAAGACCTGATACCGGTGCTATACTTGCTATGTACAGCAATCCATCGTATGATCCAAATCAGTTTGTTACCGGATTTACAAGAAATTTCTGGAACAAAATAAAAAAAAATACTGATAAGCCGCTAATTAATCGAGCCGTAAAAACATATCCTCCGGGATCTATATTCAAGGTAGTTACAGCGTCAGCTGCGCTGGAGAACCATGTGATAAACGCAACAACTAAAATATTTTCTCCTCCTCAGATAAGAGTGGCAAATCAGGTATATCACGATTGGAAAAAAGGAGGATTTGGTCTGATAGACATACATAGAGCAATTGCATCTTCCTCGGATGTTTTTTTCTATAAGCTTGGACTAATGACCGGAGCATCAAAAATTAGACGCATGGCTTTGAAATTCGGTCTTAACAGAAACCTATTCAGACTGATCGGTTCGCAGTCGGGGCTGATACCGTCGCCTGCATGGAAATGGCGGCGTTTTAACAAAAAATGGTATGCAGGCAATACGATTTCTATGGCTATAGGCCAGGGATATGTAAGAATATCTCCACTTCAGGCGGCCGTAATGACAGCTGTAATTGCAAACGGAGGATATTTTATAAAACCGCATATATTGATAAAGAAAAAAATAAAAAAAATAAAGATAATAGGAAATCGTACTGTTAAAATTATCAGATCCGGAATGCACGATGCGGTAAACAGCAGCATTGGAACAGCCTTTGCATCCAGAAGCAATATGATAGTTATAGCAGGCAAAACCGGAACAGCTCAAATAATCAGAACAATAAGCCGCGGTAAAAAGAATTTGCATATTCCAAAAAGATTTATACCTGACGCGTGGTTTATTTCATTTGCTCCATATAAACATCCGAAATTCGCGATGGCGGTATTTATAGAAAACGGAGGATTCGGAGGCGCAGCAGCTGCACCTGTGGCAAAACGAATATATGATCAATCTGTAAAAGCCGGAATAATCTGAAATGAATTTTAGCGACGAGCAGACAGCTTTTTCTGAGAACAATAAAATTTTCATCATAGCTTCTGTTGTTATGCTTGCGGTGATGTCGGTGTATACTTTGAAGTCGCTGCATGGAACATTGTGGATAAAACAGCTTGCCTGGTTTATGCTGGGAGCTTTTTCTATTGTTGTAGCAGTCAAAATGACACATAATTTTTTTTATCATTACGCGTACTTGTTCTATTTGTTGGGACTTGCACTTCTTTTTCTTGTGAGTGTTTTCGGAACAAAGCATTTTGGTGCCATAAGATGGATTCATATAGGAATTATAAATCTGCAGCCTTCGGAAATTACAAAGCCTTTGATTATTTTGGCAGTAAGCCGCTATCTGTCTGATCATCAGGAAAACAGACCGCTTAGATTAATTCACTTCCTGTTTGCCGCTGCAATTGTAACACTTCCTGCATTTTTGGTGATGATGGAGCCGGATCTGGGAACGGCTATCATAATGCTTTCCATACTTCTTTTAGTAATCTTTGTGGCCGGAATAGATAAAAGAATATTTTTTGCCATAATTATACTGACGTTTTCTGCAATTCCTATAATATGGAAATTTCTAAAAGGCTATCAGAAAGCGCGAATTATTGAGTTTATCAATCCGGGAAGCGATCCGCTCGGATCAAGCTTTCAGTCCGTGCATTCACAAATTATTATAGGATCGGGGCAGCTGTTCGGACATCCGTTAGGTTCCGTATTTCCATGGTCGAATTTTTTGCCTCAAAGTAGTTCAGATTTTTTCTTTGCATTATTTGCTTATCAGCATGGTTTTGTGGGAATCTTAATTTTAATTGCAATATTTTGGCTTTTGATATCGCGCTTTATAAAACGTGCTCAAAACGCTAAGGACAATTTTTCCCGCTATTTTATAATTGGTTTTACGATAATTTTTAGTATATCACTATTTTTTAATATAGGAATGACTTTAGGACTTGTTCCTGTAGTGGGAATTACTCTTCCGCTTGCAAGTTATGGAGGTTCGTCTATAATAGCAAATATGATATCAATTGGTATTATTCTATCTAAATGAATGTGATTAAAATAGAAAC